>JAAHHN010000080.1 GCA_010672165.1 Spirulina sp. SIO3F2
TCGATGGTTGAGATATTGCCAGAAATTACTGAATCGTTGACGACTGTGTCGCCGAAACTACGGATGCCAGCACCATAGCGTCCCGATGAATTGCCAGAAACGGTTGAATGGTTGAGCGTTACGCTGTTTAAACTACGAATTCCACCTACATATAAGGTTGCAGAATTGCCAGAAACGGTTGAATGATTGAGGACAACATGTCCAAAACTGTTGATTCCCCCAGCATAACGATTGGCGGTGTTGCCAGAAATTGTTGAATGATTCAGGGTCAATGTTCCTGTGCCTGAATGACGAATACCGCCGCCCTGAGCCGTACCTGTAATACGCCCGTTGCGAATTGTGAGATTTTCTAAAGTGGCATTGTGGGCGAGAATGTTGAACACCCGACCATTGCCACCGCCATCAATCACCACATTGTCACCGCCAATATTCGCGCCATCAATTGTCAGGTCATTGGTTGACCAGGCAATTTCTCGGCTGAGGGTAATGAGCGGTGAACCTGGGATGTTAAAAGCGATCGCATCACCTGGGGCTACGGGTGTGGCAAAACCGCCACCATTGTTGGTTAGAGCATCGCGGAGCGATCGCGCCCCCGCATCGTTGGTATTCGTGACGGTGCGCGTGGCTAGTTTACCGTTCCAGTTCGCTAAAGTTGTCGCAGTAAACGGCGTTGTCGTTTCAATCGCCCCTGTGCTGTGCTCTAGTTGCCAATCACCACCATAATTGGCACTCCCCGTCGCATCCACCGAAGCCGCCACATCAGCCCCCGTCAGGTTAGCGAGACTCGCCACAAACGCCTCCCCGGTTGCGCCCAACGCTGTGAAGCAACTGTAAAGCAGGATATCTGCATTCATGGTTAACGCGTTCCCCCATGTCTGCAATTGCGTAGCATAATCACCAATATTCCCACTGTGAATCCACTGGTCGCCCAACCAGAAATCACCCTGATTGCCCTCGGCAGCGATCGCTACTGACTCCAACTCGCCTACCGATTCACTGATCACAGCTAACTGCTCACTAATTACTGAAATTCCTTTTTCGTCTTTACCAATGATCTGCGTCACTGTGCCCGCTTCAGACCCATACAGCAGGTCTTCTGGTTGATCGACCCGCTCATCAATAAACACTGCCTGTGTCGGGTTACTCCCTTGCTCAGAAAAGCGTACAACTCTTGTTGCGCCTGCCGTCGAACCCATTTCTGCTGGGTTCACCTGACCCGCAGCATAGAGATCCACTTGGGCGGCTTGCACCGTACCTGCTTGGGTGAGATTGCCTATCGGGGTGGCGATCGCTTTCCCCTGCAACTGCGCTGGTGTGGCGGCAAGCAAGCTTGGTAAGTCCAACGGTATAATCCCTTCGTTCAAGACCGTCTCTGCGACTTCTAAGCTCAACAAATTCCCAGGCTGAGCCAAGCGCACCGCTCGCTGCCCCGGAATCGCCGCCACAGTGGCTATTCCGCCAGGAGCCAAGACTTGTCCTAAGTTAATCACCGTGCCACCACTAAGGTGAATCGATTTTCCCTTCTGTACTGCTAAGGTTCCGGCATTAATTAAACCTCCTGGCTGGTTGTGCAAGAAACCAAATGTTGTTGGGCGACCCAGCAAGCTGTGGTAATCATTCACTCCCACCGAGTTGAAACATCCTGAAGCAAAACAAATCTGCTCGGCGGTGGTAGCGAAAAAATCGCCGCCGATATTGAGCTGGGCATTTGCACCAAAGACAATTCCGGCTGGATTCATCAGATACAGGTTGGGGTTGGCTTGGATCAGTCCATCAATCACGGAAGCATCACCACCAACAACTCGCCCAAAAATATTCGTGACGCTGGGCTGGCTGAGGAAGTTAGCAATCTCGCCATTATTTAACCCAAACTGCTGGAAGGAATGAAAGAGGTTCACCCCAGTTTGTGTACCCCCTTGGATTTGGTAGGTGTTGCCTTGGTACTGAATAACCGTTCCAGTGCCATCGGGTGCAGCGGTGATCGATTGAGCTTGAACGACAGGCAGGGCAGCAAGCCACAGGAGAGGCAGCGAAAAGCAGACGATTAAGGGATTTCGCATGGTTTATGTAAAGAGCACTTGACGACGATAAAGGTGGACAAAATCAACCTGTTGCTTGCTTTATCAGTGTAGTTCCTCCATTTTTTCGAGATTGGGCAAAAAAATTTTTTGGGGCGATTACGAAAAAAATGACAAAAGTCGCAGATTACAGGTTTGTAAGGCCTGGACAACCAGAACTTGCCCCCTTGTCTTTCTTGTCATTTGCCCATTCAATCATGTTCAAGCTAAAACTCATCTCACCTCTTTCACAAGCGTTGCTTGGAAGCCTTGCACTCATCGTAGCGAGTAGCAACGCAGCTCAAGCCGCAACCTTTAGCGATACAGCAACAGGTAGCACGAACCCTACGCTGGTGGATGCATCTACTATCCTAGACAACGGCGACTTTGTCGTTCGACATGCACATTTATTTAGCCCAGATTTCCAACCCACCAGTGCAACTCCACCCACTGGTGATGGCAAGAATGAATGGACATTTTGGGAGTTTGATTTCCGCCAAGACGCCAACTTTGCCGCTGTTGATGCCAACACTCAGATCACCTCAGCAATCTTGACCCTTGAGCTTTACGCGTATCGGACAAGAACAGACTTTTTACAAATTCAAGGTTTAGAGCGAATTCAACCGCCTGACATCACTTACCAGCGCTATCGTCAACGATCTATTGTCGAAGTAGATCTGTTGGATTTCTACAGTGCTGATGAGTTACATCAAGCTTGGACAGGGCAGCTAGATACAGAAACGTTTACTTGGGGAACCGCTCGCAACGAGACTTATGTCCCCACTGCGGGCGTACTTTCGATGCTTTATGCCGATGATGCCTTGGTGTCTGCTGCTGAGATCAATATCACCACCATTGATCCTGAAGAAACCACAGTGCCAGAACCCACGATGTTTTTAGGGTTAGCTGCAATCGCAGGTATTAGTTTTTCGTTACGGCGATCGTCTTAAACCTCGTCTCAGTTGAAACCTTGAGTCTTTCTGGCTTTGGTTTCATTGCATCTCTATTGGCAATAACCTTATTCTGCGCATTCAGACCATCATGAACATTTTTAAGACCGCATTAACCCTAACAACTGTGCTAGCAGGTTGGACATTTTGGGCAACCCCCATATCCGCAAATCCAATTGATTATGACGAATCGATTGATGGTGATTTGAGATGGTTGCAATATTCGCCATCACCTTTAGTCTTAGGGGTTGGGGACAACCATGTCCGAGGTGAGAAAACTTTTGACCTCTCGTCTGGCATCAAGAAACTAGACTTTGACACATTTTCTTTTGTGGTTCCTGAATATAGTTTTTTGAATGCAATTTTTTTGGATATTGAACCAACTTCAGGCACTGCACAATTTTTGAACTCATCTTATCGTCTCGGATTTTTCGCATCACCCTCAGACGATCGCCCCGCCAGCTTTTCTGATGCTCAAAATGTTCCGTTACCTGCTGTCGGTAGTCAACTCTTTGCTTTAGATCTACCGCTTGGTCCCGGTAAATATCTCTTTGAGCATCACACAATCGGTGGCATCGGTTATGGAAAGTATAAAACAGCATCCTATGAGCTGACGCTGAATGTTATGGCGGCAGAAAAACCCGAGACAATTCCTGAACCAACGATGATCTTGGGTTTAGTGACTATTGCAGGTATCGGTTTTTCGCTACGGCGATCGCCCCAGCCCCAATAGACCCCCGCATGCATCTGATTGACGTTTTCATTGGTATGGAGAATATTGATGTCCACCCTGCAATCCGGTTTAATCGAGCGCTCCAAACAAGGTGATATCCGTGCTCTGGCCAGATTAATCAACAACACCCTAGAAACCAAAGGAATAAAAGCTTATCTGAGCCGTTCAGATATGGAGCTGACTGTGACTCTCGAAGCAATGGAGGTGATTCAACAGCAGCGAATTTTAAACTGGTTAGAGCGCTCATTTGAATCATTAGATATCCCTGCGATCGCCCTCGTTAAAGTCCGTCATCAGCAGGTGGGTCAAGCGGCCCTGCTTTGGGCTGCTGAATTTGAGCTTCATCCAATTTCCAGCATTGCCCCCACCCAGCAAAAACTCCAACAGAGTCCATCTGAACAGCCGATAGCCGAACCCGATGAAGGGGCGATCGTCAAGACCGCAATGGCATCCAGTGCAGACCCCAAAGCACTCGCCCCGTTGCCCTACAACCTCTCAACCGGGCTACTTACGCTGAAAACCTGTTTTATCAACCCTTTTGCGCTGCCTGAAATCTGTGAGCGACTCAGACGAAGAACGGCCTTCAATCTCGGTTGGAACCTCGGACTCATCTACATGCTGGGAGTTTTTGTTGGACTCAACAGATTGGGGGTGACATTCTTCTTGCCAAAGCTCTCCCTCTTAATGCTCACGCTTTCAACGTTTCTCGGCTTCGTCGTTGCCCATTATCTGATTCGTAAGGTATTGCGGGGTCAGGGCAGCATCGAAGGCGATGTTTTCATTATCGGTGCAACCCTAATGCTGACTGGGGTCTGCACCCTCATTACCAGTTTTTTGGGGATAGGGAATACGGAAATCATTACAGTGCTGCTGTTGTTTTATATTATCTACTCCGTCTTGATGCTCTATGTCGGCTGTGTCCGCATCTCGAAAATCCGTCCTACCTTTGCACCCCTGGCTACTGGCATCACCATTGTGCTGGGTGCTTATCTTACTAAGGTAATGGTTTCGTTTGCCTTGTCGAATACGCCAACTGAGTCTCTCTTTTAGAGCAATCAAGCGAGCAAGCATCATCATGTTTGCGATGAGAGATAGCTTCTGTGGGGCTGATCTCGAAACATCCGGTTCTGACAATCTCAAACTGATTGTGACAGTGAAACCGTTCGAGGTCTCGGGAATTTAGCTTTTCTTATTTTTAAGGTTGACGCTCAATTCCTGGATATCTGCAATACGAATTCAAGCATCCCCAAATTGTCCTGCCACTTCCCCCTAAATGAATAGTGCCTCGTTGAACCGCGACTTAAAACAACTTGCTTTGGCTGCCCAGGCTGCACCACCCCGCTCTCGTCAGCGTCGGCTAACCCTGGATCAACTCATTCGTACCATTCAAAGTTCGGGTCAACTCTGCCGCCCCTACCGTGGCCAACTCAATCATCTTTATGAGGAGATTTATGATGATGCTACCCAGAGATTATTTGCCCATCTCTGCAAAAAAATTGACCAATACAACCCAGACTATGAAGTCATGCAATGGGCTAACTTTTTACTCAAACGTCGCTTTTTCCCCGCAGCCCGTAAGGAATTTGTACCGCAATTTCGGTCTGAGCGCGACGCTGACTTTCGTCAGCCTTGGCTCAACTTAGACGATGTGGACAAATATCCCCAGCTTACCCCCGCCCAGTTTGGCAGTCCTTCTCTGATCGAGCAAGTTTGTGACTATATCAAAACCGACCCTCAAGGCTGTTTAAACAAAGCCCATCTGCGTAATCATCCAGAGATCACCTTTCAGGTCTTAGCCCTCAAAATTCTCGCGGGCTACAAATGGCAAGAACTCTCCACTGAACTCAATATTCCCATCTCAACCATGTGCAGTTTTTATCGCAAACAACTCAAGACTGTTGCACCGACGATCAAAACATACTTAACCCAATGACCGATGCCACTTTTGCTGTCAAACTTTTACTGATGCCTCCAACTGCTCCCGCTCTTACCCTCCCTGTCTTTGCCCAAGCCCACACCTGGGCACGGACCTTTGCAGCATGCCATTCAACTGAGGCGAAACGGAGGCAGGTTTATCTCAACACCTTGGCTGTTGCTATCGTTAACGACTATTTGCAACAGCTAGACATTCCCACTGCGCTCGAACAGAGCTTATGGTGGCAACCTGAATATCAAGTGCTGGATGTGGGAGCAGATCTCTTCATTCCAGACTTTGGCACGGTTACTTGTTGTCCTGTTCTTGCTGATGCCGATCGCTGCGAACTTCCCCCTGGTGAGCAACAAGGTTGTATTGCGGTGCAGTTTGATGCTCGGTTTGGGCGAGCCACATTGGTGGGCTATGTGTCCGCTGATGACCAGAATTGGCGCAGCTTGCCGCTGGCAGAATTTGAGGATTTCTCGGTGCTGCTCGCTCAACTGCCAGAAGCGGAATCTGTGGCCGAGCCGATCGCCGCCTCTCACCCCCTTGACCAACTCTTAAACCAGTTTCCCCAGCTCCTCCATGCCCCCACGCTCAACACCTTAAGTGATTGGTTAACTGGCGCGATCGCAGACAGTTGGCAACCCCTCGATCGCCTCCTGACCCCCTATGCTATGCCCCTCGCCACCGCCCGAACCCAGCACCGTCGCACCACAGCTACCATTGAACGCTGCAAATTGCTGACGCTCACAGATGCTGTTGAGCCGATCGCCTTGGTCGTTATGGTCAATCCCCAATCCCCCCAAACAATGGAAATTACGGTTGAACTTTGGGCGACGAATGAACAGCAGCAACTCCCCGATGAACTGGAATTTCAACTGTTAAATGAGTCCGGTGTCCCAGTGATGCAAGCCCATGCTCAAGGGAGTAATCATCTACAATTTGTCTTTAGAGCCAATTTAGACGATACATTTGATGTCTGCGTGATGCTTCAAACGGCTCAGGTGATTGAGTCTTTTGTCATTTAGAGCGATGAACGCCCTCCGCCCTGCCCCTATTGATAAACAGGTCTTCTTGAAGTTCTATGGCTCCTTTGAGCAACAAGACCTAACCGTTGAGCTGGCAATTTTTAACCCTGATATCAAATCTCCGCTCATCACTGTCCTCGGTAAACTTGCGGCGAACGCCCTTCTCGCCCACCAAGTCACCCACCATTGGCAGCAAGCCTATCGTCCGCTGTTTCACGGTCGGGGCATTAAGCCGATTAGCATCAAAGCCGAAAACATTAGCCTCAAGTCCTGCCAACAGTCGGCTCAAAACCTCAAGGCCAGTTTTAATACTTGGCTGACAGACCCTGGCTTTCAAACTATCCGTGAAACTCTGCTGCGAGAACTCAACCCTACTGACCAGATCCAGATTTTGCTCCAAACGGGCGATCGCACTCTCCAGCAACTACCGTGGTCAGAATGGCGGTTGCTGCAAAACTATCCCCACGCTGCGATTAACCTCAGTGCGTTAGAAGCTGGCCAGCCTCAGCCCCAGCGATCGCGCCACCGCCTCCGCATCTTGGGGATTCTGGGCGCTAGTGAAAATATTGCCACCAGCACCGATCAGAAATTGCTAGAAAGTCTCCCGCATCAGCAGGTCGAAATCAAAATCCTCAACCAGCCCAATCGCACTCAGCTCAGTGATGAGCTATGGGAGCAGGCTTGGGACATGATTTTGTTTGCGGGACATGGCGAAACTACAGCGACGGGGCAGGGATTGCTCTATCTCAATGACGCAGGCGAAACCCTAAGCCTGAATGAGATTTGGTATGGGTTGCGCAAAGCCGTCAACGCAGGGTTGCAGTTGGCGATTTTTAATTCCTGTGCTGGGTTGGGGCTGCTGGCTCGCAATCTTCAGGAGGATGTACAAATCCCCCAGATGATTGTGATGCGGGATGTGGTGCCTGATGTCGTTGCCCAGCATTTTTTGCGCTACTTTCTCACCGCCTTTGCCCAAGGCACACCGCTTTATCTCGCTGCTAAACAGGCGCGGGAGCGCCTCCAAGGTCTTGAAAATCAATATCCCTGCGCCAGTTGGTTGCCCATCATCTGGCAGAATCCCTACATTCCATCTTTGGCGCTGCGTCCACCTCCACAATCACGGTTTGTCCATTTCAAAGCATCCCGACCCCGCTGGAAACTCATCAGTCTGCTAGGCGTTACCGTGTTGGGGGCGTTGATGTTGCGATCGCCCCTTGCCCAAATCCTCAATCTTCAGGGCAAAGCTGCCTATCAACGCAATCAACTGCTGCTCGCACAACGCTACTTTCAAGGGGCGGAAATGCTTCAGCCCGGCTATGCCGAACCGCGTTACAACCTAGCCTGGTTGCTGGATGAAAAATGGGGTCAAACCCAAAAAGCTGAACAGCAGTATTATGAAGCGGCTTTGCTCGGTCTACCGGAGGCGATCGCGGAGTATGTTCGACTCCGCCTCCTCACCCCAAACCTGTCTGAAGCCGAATATTCCAGTCTCTACAAACTCACCCAACGCTGCCTTGAACAAGACCCTCTGCTGGCGACCCAGGCCAGTTGTCTTAAAAATCGGGGTTGGATTCGCCTGCAACAGCAGCGTTGGCCCAAGGCCCAAACTGATTTACAAGCAGCGCTTGCCCTACGCAACGATAGCCCCCATACCCATTGTCTGATCGCTCAGGTGTTCGAAGCCACAGAACAAACGGAAGCGGCGCAATCCCATTGGCGCGAGACTTTAAAATACAGCCAAGACCATGTCCATGAGCAAGATCGTTGTCTCCGCTGGGCTGAGCAACGTTTAACCCCCTGATGTGTCTATGCTCCAAAAATATGCTGGATTTTTCGTCTCACTTCCGTTGTGCATTACCATCGGGTCTAGGATTGTTGAGCAACCCAATGCTGCGATCGCTCAAACGCTTGAATCATTACCCCAAAACCAAGCATCCGATTGTAACCCTGAGCTGGTTGAATGTGCGCATCGGGGTCTTACCCGCTTTGCGTGGTCAGCGCAACCCATCCCCCATTTGATTAGTCCCCGTCGCACCAAGATACTCAACCCACAACCCCTGATCCGCTGGTTGCCGATCGCAGGGGCAAGCGATTACACCGTCATCCTAGAGGGGGAGGGGCTAAGTTGGCAGGCTCAGACAGCGACAACCCAATTACGCTACACCGGAGGTATGCCCTTGAAACCCAGTGGGGTTTATGAGGTGATCATTGAAGCAGATACTGGTGCCTCCTCTGAAGATGAACCCATCCATCCAGGTGGGATCGCATTTGAGGTTTTAACCTCGGCTGAACAGGAAGTCATTGCGACTCAGGTTGAAAAATTAGCGGGTGACACAAGGGCGATCGCTGACCTCTATTTGGCCAATAGGTTAGTTGCCGAAGGCATTGCCCAACTCGAACAGCTTTGGCAAACTGCTCCCAGCGCATCTCTGGCTTTGCGGTTGGGTAACTTGTATTTTGAGCAATTGTTTTTACCGACGATCGCTGAGGAGTATTACCAGCAAGCTTTAGAACAGGAACTGAGTTTGGCCCAACAAGCAATCGCCCTAGTAAAACGGGGTCAGGTGCGGGCTGTGATGCATGATTCAGCAGGGGCGATCGACTTTTGGCAACAAGCTCAAGTGATTTACTCAAGGTTAGGCAATGTAAACCAGGTGGAGGCTTTGGCGAGATGGATTGAAGAAGAACAGGAGTTTTTATAATGTCCGTTGGTCTGAGCTAGGGGCTGTCATCATTTAGATTTTAAACTCTTGTTATGACTGACTTACAGCCCCTTTTCTTGTTGTTGGGGTCGGGCGTTCTATCCCTTGTATCGTCAGGCTTCTGGTGTTAATTGATGACACGCCCTAAGTCGCTAAATCAACCGTTCCAGGGTCTCTAATAACACGGTCTGATTGAATGCTCCCTTGGTAATATAAGCATCCGCGCCTGCCTCGGCTCCCCGACGGCGATCGTCTTCAGATGCTAGCGACGTCACCAGAATAATCGGCAACTCGTTATATTCGGGTCGCTCCCGGATGCGTTGAGCCAACGATAAACCATCAAGGTTGGGCATTTGCACATCACTGATTACTGCATCAAAGGGGCGGGTGGGCAGCTTGTTCCAGCCATCGAGGCCATCTACAGCAGTCACAACCTCATACCCTGCGCCTTCAAGGATGCGTTTTTCTTGGGTACGGATGGTGATGGAATCTTCAGTGAGCAAAATCAGTGGCTTATGGGAAGGCGCGATCATCTCTGTTCCCACCTTTGCCACCATTGCGCCACGCCCCTGCTGAATCTCTCGCAAGAGATCAGGTGGATGTAAAATCATACACACCTCACCTGTGCCTAAAATCGTTGCGCCTGCCACGGTTTTGACCTTTTGTAGCACTTGACTCTGGGGTTTGAGCACCACATCTTGAATATCCAGCAAATCATCTACAAAGACGCCAAACCGCTCTTCGCCAACATGAAGGAGCACACAAGGCAGGGCAACTGAGACGGCTGAGTTAGAGGAATGGGGTAGGGGTTGCGCAAAGGCTAAAAGCGTTTCCAGATGAGCAACCGAAATCGGTTCCCCATTGATGACAATTGCCTCCGTGCCATCAATCATCACGCGATCGCTTGGTTCAACCAATAGGGAAGTTTCCACAGCCTCCAGCGGGATTGCATGGGGAATTCCCCCCACCGAGACCAACAACACATTAGCCGTGGCCAGTGTTGTCCCCAGTTGTAGCTGAAACTGAGTGCCTTGACCAGGCATTGATTCTACCTGAATGGTGCCTTTGAGCTTGGCAACATTGGTCTGTACGACATCGAGTCCCACACCTCGCCCCGAGAGATCCGTGATCAGGTTGCGTGTAGAAAGCCCTGGTAAGAAGATTAAGTTATAAATTTGTGACGGCGTCATTTGTGCTAACTCTTCAGTACTATACAAGCCGCGTTCTGCGGCTTTCTGGCGAATTTGTGTTGTATCTAAACCTCGGCCATCATCCCGTACTTCAATAATCACATTATGGGTGGTTTTCGAGCCTGTTAACCACAAGGTTGCGGTGGGTGCTTTCCCCTGCTGCTGGCGTACTTCAGGGGGTTCAATACCGTGGTCGATCGCGTTCCGAATCAGATGAATAAGGGGATCGCGGATTTCTTCGAGGATGCGTTTATCAGCTGTGGTCTCTTCCCCCTCTATTACCAACTGCACTTGCTTACCTTGCTCTTTCGCCAAATCCCTGACCAACCGTGGCATAAACTGAAACACATTCCCCAAGGGCAGCAGGCGCAGGGTATGGACTTGGTCTTCTAGCTCAGAGGTTATAGCTTCAAGCCGCGTGGTATTTTCTTGGCTGATGTTTTTCAGTGTGTTCAACCGTTGATCAAGCTGCTCGATCAGCAGCGCCTGCTGAGCTTCAGGCTTGGTTTTCCATTCGTCCCATATCGCTAATACCTCAGCCAGTTTATTGGCAACATGGGCTGTTTGGACTTTAGTTACAGTTAGTTCACCTGTTTGAGTAATCAGGCGATCGAGATGTGCTGTGGCAACGCGAATGGTTTCAATTTGGTAGGTGGTGGCGGGAGAGGGTTCTGGAGGTGGGGTTTGGGGTGAAGGGTTTGGGGTGAAGGGTAGGGGATCAGGTAAAAGAGAGGAAGCTTGGGTCTTTTGAGTTGTGACCAGTTGTGCCTTTACACGAGAAGGAGCGTTAGGGGATGGAGTGGGCGGGGTGGTTTCTGAGGAAGTTGGTGGCGAGGTGGATGAGTGGGCTGCTGAGGGGGTTTCAGAGGTGTTCTGTGATTGAGCCACTTCTGTTGCTGGGCTGGGGTCTGCGCCCATGAGTTGGGCTAACACTTGGAATGTTTTGAGCCCACTGGGTTGGCCAGTAACAGCCTCGTTAACAATCTGTTTAATCGCGTCGAGACCGTGATAGAGGCGATCGCTTAGTTGTCCATCCATCACCTGCTCACCCTTCTGCACTTGCTGTAAGGTGTGTTCAATTTGATGGATCAAAGCTTCCACATCTTTAACACCCAGCATCCGAGAATCGCCTTTGAGACTATGGGCTTCCCGGAGGAGTTCGGTCAGAGGCGTTAAGTTCTCAGGCTCCTGCTCCAAAGCAAGCAAACCCGCTTCAAGTTTTTGGATGTGTTCTGTACTAGCAGTTTGGTAGAGATCGCGGAGTTCGTCGTCTTCGATGAACATTGATGAATCCCTCGGGTCAATCAACAGGTTGTGTGACCCCTGCGATTATGGCGATGGGGGAAAAGCAAAGGTCTGCATTTCCCCAATCTAGGCCAACTTTTGCCTAATGACTGGATCTGTCGGATTTTCTTAGCCTGGATTATTCATAACGCTCACCAACACTCTCTGGAAACTCGGTGTAGTAAAGGGGCAGGCGAGAACGCCTGCCTTGGCATGACTTACCCACAAGAACAGAATCCCTTGCCGATCGCCCTGTCAAGCCATAAAAAAAGCTCCAGCATTAGCCAGAACTCATCATGTGAAATATTTTAGTACCCCCAAGGGAATTCGAATCCCTGTCGCCTCCGTGAAAGGGAGGTGTCCTAGGCCTCTAGACGATGGGGGCTTGTTTTTCGCAGTGGTAATAAAGGTAACGAATTATGTTGTAGGTTGTCAACCCAGATTAAGGGAAAAGTTTAGAAGCGACCCTGTCGGAGTTGATTCAAGCGAGCTTGAGCTTGGGGATCAAGACCCTGGAAGAGAAAGCGTCCAGATGATGCTTGGGCAGGGCGCTGACGCTTTTGACGTTGGCGGTGGGTTTGTTGGACACGAATTTGGAGCTGTTGGGCGGAGAGCCATTCTGCACCGTAGCCTAAGACGGTTTGTTGTTGGGCACGATCAGACGTGGCCACAATCAGACGGGGCGTATCCTCCCGTCTATAGAACTGGGCGCAAGATTTTTCAATATAGGCGTCAGCGGTTTGGCCAAAATCAGTGTAATAGGTAGAGACATGCTCAGTATGTTGCTCTTCACTAGCCCGATCGCGCCGAGTGTAGGCATCAAATACAATACGGGTGCGATAACCTTGACTGGCAGCATAGTTGATCAAGAGTTCGAGCAGGCGATCGCGGGCCGATGCCAAGCCCTCTTGGTGTTGTAGACCTTTGAGTTCTGGCCAAGCACCAATCATGTTGTAGCCATCGACAAGCAGTAAAGCAATAAAGGCAGGCGCAATCATAACATCTAACGCGTTGGAGGACATCAGCAGTGAACCAGTTACGACTGCCTTTGCACATATTAACAATAATTAATGATTTGTTGACATTTACAAACCAATGTTGAGTTGCTCGATGGATGCGCTCAACAGAAAATATTGTCGGCACAACCAAGATTTCAACGCGTTGAAGCGGTGCGATGTTGTTTCTGTAATCTTGAGCCGGATGTCCGGCTATGCTGAATCGCTTAGAAAACGAGCCTTGAGACTTTGGGGTTCACCCTGAGCCACAATTTGCCCATCCTTTAACCAGAGCACCCCATCACAATAATCCAGTTCATCCAAACGATGAGTTACCCATAGCGCCGTGATTCCTCGCGCTCTCACAAGCTGCTGAACTTGCTCAACCAGTTCAATTTGGGTATCCGGATCAAGCAGTGCTGTCGGTTCATCTAAGATCAGCAGTTGGCAATGGCGAGCGATCGCGCCCGCGATCGCAATCCGTTGTTTTTGCCCCCCACTGAGGGCATAAATTGGCCGCCGCTGTAAATCCAGAAGGTTCACCGCTGTGAGTGCTTCCCGTACCCGCATCAGGACATCCTGATCACTGAGGTTTTCGTCTACTAAACCAAAGGCAACATCTGCACCGACAGTGGGCATCACCAGTTGATGGTCAGGGTTTTGGAACACAAACCCCACCGGGCGGGCAATTTCAATCATGCCCGCTTGGGGTTGTAAGACACCCGCTAACAACTTGAGCAAGGTGGATTTCCCGCTCCCGTTAGCTCCCAAGAGCATCCAAAACTCCCCTTGCGGTACAGTGAGCGAGCAATTCCTAAGAACAGTCGCATGGGCTGACCAACTAAAGTCTAAGTTCCGAATCTGGACAGCGGGTGGACGAGGGGGTGTAGAGGTCACGGGGAAAATATGAGTGATGAGCTTGTAGAACAGAGATAGTCGCTGGATTCGTTTGTTGATTCCCAAAAGCGATAACCCCAACGCTGATGAAGGTGTAAAAATTTAGTTCTGTAATTAACGAGTGTTTAATCAGCCTGTGGCGGTCAAGATGCAAATATCCTTTCGGGAGGCTACGCCAACGACGCCACTCACTAACTGCCCGCGCTACGGAATTAACAGATTATTTGCTTCAGTCTGATTAATGTTGGATAGAGACCATAGCACAAGCTATCTTAACCAATCCAAGCACCAGAGCAAGCAGATTAATTTAATAATGAATATTGTAGGTATCGTGTAACACATGCTCCCCATTGCTCAACTCACCACAATCGCCCAGCAACACCCCCACCCTCTGCTCTTTGCCACAATCAGCGGGGCACATCTCTATGGTTTTCCCTCTCCAGACTCAGACTATGACTTGCGAGGTGTCCATTTTTTGCCGCTGACAGAGATTGTTGGTCTCACCCGTGGCCAAGAGACCGTTGAGCGATCGGAGTTAACCGAGGGTTTAGAGCTCGATCTTGTCACCCATGATGTGGAAAAGTTTTTCCGATTGTTGCTCAAACGTAATGGCTATGTGTTGGAGCAGCTCTATTCACCGTTAGTGGTCTGTACTACACCAGAACATGAAGAACTCAAAGCGATCGCCACAGGTTGTGTCACGCGCTACCACAGCCATCATTACTTGGGGTTTGCGCGGACACAATGGCGGCTGTTTGCGAAAGCCTCTCTCCAGAAGGTTAAACCGTTGCTGTATGTCTATCGTGTGCTGCTCACAGGCATTCATCTGATGCAAACAGGCGCGATCGAAGCCAATCTGTTGACGCTCAATGATAAATTCCAGTTACCCTACTTACCCGAATTAATCGATCGCAAACGCCAAGGGGCAGAACAAACTGTTTTGAGCGGCGTGGATATGGCGTTCCATGAACAAGAGTATGAGCAGCTAGTGCAAACTCTAGAACAAGCCAGTGAGCAGAGCGACTTGCCTAATGAGCCATCTGCTCAGGCAGCACTACATGATTTATTGCTGCGGGTGCGGTTAGGATCGCGACCCTCATCTCCGGAATGATCCGCCTCCCACACAACAAACCGGGGCAACCACGGCAGGATTGCCCCGACAGAGTTTTCTAATGCACAACTTTACGCGGTGTGCCAAAGCACTATTGCGAGTTGGGCTGATTAATTTTGGCTGTAATACCTTGGGTTTTTAATTCATTGACCAAGGCTTGGGCTGTCACTGGGTTATCAAACACCCCCATCTGGATTTTGATCTCATCGTCAAATCGGCGATAGTAGGCTTCACCAATAACCAATCGGGCCAGCTCAATATCGCCCTCGGCGGTGTAGTCCATTAACACAAAGTAACGGCGATCGCTGGCTGGCGGGGGAGCAGCGACGTTGGCCGGTTCTGGCAAGGGGCGACGGCTTGCTGTGTTACCCTCGGGTTTTGTTTGAGGTGGCAAAATTGCCGAGAAGAAATCTGGTTCTCGGCCAGCAAGGGTAGGACTTTTTTGAGGACTGGGCTTAGGCTCGGCAGTGGTTGAGTTGGTGGGGGGGGCAGGGGGCGCATCTGCGGTTTGAGGTGTGCCCGAACCCGTTTCCGCTAGATTCGGCCCCTCAATATTCAAAGGCTTACTTCCGGAGGGAACCGTTCCAGATGGCGCTGACTGGGGTGAAGAAGCTGGAGGAGTAGAGGGTTTTGGTTGCTGAGCGATCGGAGCCCAGGACGGTCGCCAGGAGACTCCAACTAAAGCCGCTGCAATAATAAGGAGGGCGGCTGTGCCGATATACCATCCGGTGAGTTGGGGCCGATTGCTGGCTGGGGTTGCAGGTTTTGGGGATTGATCGAGCGTCTTTAAGAGAGCTTCGGAAGATTGGAGATAGTCTTGAGAGTTTCTGTCTGCCGAGTGCTCAGGCTGCGGAGTTGGTTTGTGAGTAGTTTGAGTGAGATCTACGATGTCATTGTTCTGGCTAACAGGTGTTTTCTCGGCGGTCTCTGTACTCGGCGCAGCAGTTGTTGCAGGGGATGGTGCAACATGTTGGTGCAGGCGATGACGACGATAACGAGCGAGTTCTTCTTCCAGTCGAACATCGAGACCGCCCAAAGCAGCATCAAGGGTGGGATGAAGTCCTGACGTTGTAGGGGTGTGGCGTGAAGAAGTAGAAGAACTCATAAAAATTGAGAGAACAATAGGAGTTAATTATAGGGTCAGCTTTATAGCTCTAGGGTTTCTGTTCGGGGTTGTCGTTAATTGGATTTCTAGCTCTTGTTGTAATTGACTTACAGCCCCTTTTCCTGTTTTTGCAGTCGGATGCTGCTCTATCTCTTGTCCCGTCAGGCTTCTGATGTTAGCGAACGACAGGCTTGAATCCCACTGTAGAAGTTTTACTAGATAGATCGTGATCAGCAAGTTTGATGCCACCTCAGCCAGATGTTGAAAACGTCGCCGTAATTAGAGATTGGGGCAATAAATAATAGCCCTTAGTGTATCGCAAGAGCGCTTGGAGTCAGACGGTATCCTCCCCAGGTGCACTGAATCGGATAGGGGCTGGGTGCAGACTTTTCAATTGGAATTACAGGATTGTCAGTACATACATGATCAATATTAATGATTTCTGTATTGCAGATTACATTGTTGCGAGTCTAACCAGAGGCCTGGAATGGACAGGGTTTGGTTTCGCTAGGAGAGCAAGCGAATTGAAAAATATGCGTACTCATTTGATGCGGGTTCGCAAGAAATATTGAGAAAACCTTAAAAACTAAAACTCTCACTTTTAGGTCAGGTTAGGCTACGGTTGGGATCTTTTGATGACCATTTATTGACAAAAGCTAACCTGTTTCCCTTGATCCCCTGCTAGAGCATCTGCTTTTGAAAGAACGGCGCATCGATAAAGATGAGATTGAGCCCAGATAGCTATTTTGATCTGATTTTTTACGCCGATTGTCCGTTGTTTGCCCGACATATCGAGTGACCTATAGCGATCGCCTAGCTGGATTCCGTCAGTGAGTTGTGGTTTTGAGTTTTTTGTTCTACTGCATCCCACATTGATAACAACTTGCATGCGATATCTACCTTGTTACTGAGTTCCATGAGCACCTTGCCACCTTTGACTTCGACTTGCCGACTTTGCCGCCATTATTCTCCTCAGGGACGACGTGGGGGCATGTGTCAGCGGCTGGGTGGGCTAGTGCAATCAAGTTGGCAAGCCTGTCAGTTTGCGAGTTGTCCGTTTGCAGGGGATTCAGTAGATCATTATGGTGAGGAAATAGCCAAGTTAGAGCAGTCTGTATTGCTGGCTTATCCAGCTCCATCTCGACGATCGCCAGCACCGACCTCTGGAAAATCTGCGGCTTAAGGTTTTGAGAATAGGTGTTTAAGGACGCCAAGGGTATTGCCGGAAATTGGGCGATCGCTTTTCCAGAAATGCCTGTTTGCCTTCTGCGCCTTCTTCCGTCATGTAGTAGAGCAAGGTGGCATTGCCCGCCAATTCTTGCAGGCCCGCCTGACCATCACAATCAGCATTGAAGGCGGCCTTGAGACAACGAATGGCGATCGGACTTTTAGCCAGGATTTCTTGAGCCCATTGCACTCCCTCAGCTTCCAGTTGATCCACAGGCACAACTGTATTCACCAGACCCATCTCCAGGGCTTGACTCGCAGTATATTGGCGGCACAGAAACCAGATTTCTCGGGCCTTCTTTTGCCCCACAATCCGTGCGAGATACGATGCCCCAAAGCCGCCATCAAAACTCCCCACTTTCGGGCCGGTTTGGCCAAAGATCGCATTGTCTGCGGCAATGGTCAGGTCACAAATTAGATGTAATACATGGCCGCCCCCGATCGCGTAGCCTGCCACCAAGGCAATCACCACCTTCGGTAGCGATCGAATGAGCCGTTGCAAATCCAACACATTCAGGCGAGGAATACCTTGCTCATCCTGGTAGCCTGCTGTACCCCGAACGCTTTGATCCCCACCTGAACAAAAGGCATACTTTCCGTCGGTATGGGGTCCCGCCCCCGTCAGCAGTACAACACCGATGCGATCATCTTCACGGGCATCACAGAAGGCATCATACAGTTCAAATACAGTTTTGGGGCGGAAGGCATTGCGCTTGTGGGGTCGATTAATCGTGATTTTGGCGATCCCCTCTGCCTTGTGGTACCAAATGTCGTCGTAAGTTTTAACCGTTTGCCACGCCACCATGATGTTTGAATGAGGATTCTCCCAGAAGGTCTGGATCTACGATAGAGGAGAATGTGTCCGAGCGTAGCCCACCTCTTTAGAAGATTGTTATAATAATTGATTACACGGGGCCGTAACGGTTTCGACAGGTTAGGGAAATCCAGCCTATGATTCAGGTCGAGAGCGCACCCACTCTCGTAAAACAAGGTCGCAAACAAAATGTAACTGCGAACAACATTGTTCCTTTCGCTCGCAAGGCTGCACCTGTTGCTGCCTAATCTATAACCTAAACACTTTAAGGTTTCGAGCATCCGCTAGTTGACTCCGTTAAGGCTACTGGATCTACCCCAACGGATTTATCAACCCAGTTCCTCTGGTGGCTCGGTTGGTGAACATTTCACCAGGGACTTCCTGGTTACTGGGAACCATCAGTAACTCCTGCCTTGCGGATTAAAAAGGCTAAGCCTGTGAATGAGTAGATGGTCAATACTTAGTCTGGACAGCAGTTCAACTCTGCTCGGCTCCATTCTCTTTGCAATCGATAACATAGCGATCGCGTCCTTGCTGCTTAGCGGCATAAAGGGCGCGATCGGCGTTTTTAATAAGTTGAGCGACGGTGGTTCAGTCGTTAGAAACTTGTACTACCCCACCAAGATTAAACGTGACATGGGTGCTGATGGGTAAGTCTGAGTGCGCCAAGTTCTTCACTGCTAAAAATGGAGATCAAGCTTCTACGCAATTTTTATTATGACGAGTCGTCTCCAAGTTATAAACCCCTGTTTTTAATCGTGACGCTGCACTAACCGAATTATTCATGACTCTCGTCTAACATCACTGGGTACTAAGATTCAATCAAGTGGCGGGCAAGATGCCCGCGCTACGGATCGTGGAGCAAGAAAACCGTAGCGCAGTCGGTCGCTGAGCGGAGTCGTTGGCTTAGCCTCCCGAAGGGATCGTGCGTCTCCGCCTGCCTAATGAATAATTCAGGCTAGATCTTGCAAGCCAACTCCCCTGACTGCTGCGAGAACCGCAAATTTTCGCGGTAGTCCACTGGACAATCAATCACTGCAGGAACATCCTGTGCCAATGCCTCTTCCAAAGTAGGAATCAGATCCCCGGTGGACGCTACCCGATAGCCCTTGAGACCCATACTTTCCGCTAATTTGACAAAGTCCGGGTTGGTGAAATTGATAAATGCCGACTCGCCAAACTGATTCATCTGCTTCCATTCGATCAAACCATAGGCCTGGTCATTAAAGATCAACGTCACAAATGGTGTTCCAACCCGTAGTGCTGTTTCCAGTTCCTGGCTATTCATCATAAAGCCGCCATCACCCGTAACTGCCACCACTCGACGCTCAGGGTGTACGAGTTTCGCTGCCAATGCGCCCGGAATTGCAATCCCCATCGCTGCAAAACCATTGGAAATCAGGCAAGTATTAGGGCGATCGCAATGGTAATGTCGTGCCATCCACATCTTGTGCGCACCCACATCCGAAATCACAATATCCTCTGGCCCCATCACCTGGCGCAGATCGTAAATTAGCTTTTGGGGTTTGATCGGAAACTCTTGATCGTCTGCATAGCGTTCATATTCGGCTACCACATCAGCCCGGACTTGGATCGCGGCAGGTTTGGGTTTACTGGTGCGATCGGCTCGCTTCATAATCTCACCGAGGGAATCAGCAATATCCCCCACTACTTCCACCAAGGGAATATAGCTGCTATCAATTTCGGCGGGTTGGGTTCCAATATGAATAATCGGAATCTGGCCATTAGGATTCCATTTCTTCGGGGAATATTCAATCAAGTCATAGCCCACGGCAATAATTAAATCTGCCTGTTCAAACGCACAACTGACATGATCCCGCTGTTTTAAGCCCACTGTCCAGAGCGCTAACGGATGGGTATAGGGAATCACCCCCTTGCCCATAAACGTATTCACCACCGGAATTTCAAGTTGTGTGGCAAACTCTGTCAGCACTTCACTGGCGTTAGCCCGGATCGCACCATTCCCCACCAAAATCAGCGGCTGTCGGGCTTTAGAAATGGTGCTCGCCGCATGGTTGAAACTGCGGAATGAAGCATAGATAGGCTCTTGGGCATCTTTGGCTAGGGTGAACGCGTCACTCACCGACATGGCGGCAATATTCTCGGGCACATCAATATGCACAGCCCCTGGTTTTTCCCGTTGAGCCAGCTTGAAGGCTTTGCGGATAATCTCTGGGGTATTGGTGGGGCGCACGATTTGGGTGTTCCATTTTGTGACCGGGTCAAACATCGCTACCAAATCCAAATATTGATGGGATTCAATATGCATCCGATCTGTGCCCACTTGACCCGTAATTGCCACCAAGGGCGCACCATCTAGATTGGCATCCGCCACCCCTGTCATGAGGTTGGTTGCCCCTGGGCCTAGGGTCGAAAGGCAAACTCCTGCCTTACCTGTTAAGCGACCGTACACATCCGCCATAAAGGCAGCTCCCTGCTCATGGCGAGTGGTAATAAATTGAATTGAGGACGATTTGAGCGCTTGCAGGAGATGTAAATTTTCTTCACCCGGTAGACCAAAAACATATTCAACCCCCTCATTTTCCAAACATTGAACGATCAATTCTGCGGTGGTGAGTTGGCTGATGAGGTGATGACCTGATTGAATCGCTGGCCCGGTTTTAGTCGTTTGGGGAATTGCAATTGGGGATATGGTCATAGCGTTCTCCTAGATTGGCTCAAAACTTTGAAAAAGGTGACAGCTGTAGTTGGGTTGAGACACGAAACCCAAAAGTGGCGAGGGGTGTATTGGGTTACGCGATCGTTAACGCAACCTACAAAATTAAATTCGATGCTCTACCGCGAAAAGATCTTGTATTCCCCAGTCCCTTTTATTAAGGGGGGTGACGCCGCAAGTGGCTGGGATGGTTGTAGTTTTAGGTTCGGCTTCCCATCGTCAATTTAGCCGATGAAACGCGAACGATGTTACTTGACCCAAACAGTCTTAATATTGACAAATTCATGAATGCCATGAATGCCCAACTCCCGGCCATAGCCAGAGCGTTTGATGCCCCCAAACGGCAATCGGGGATCAGATTTTACGAGGCCATTAATAAACACAGCACCGGCCTCAATCTCATCAATCAATTGAGTCTGTTCAGCAGAGTCATTCGTCCAAGCACTCGCGCCTAAGCCAAATGGTGTGGCATTAGCTAGAGCGATCGCCTCATCCAAATTTCCTACTTGAAAGACCAACGCCACCGGGCCAAAGAATTCTTCCGTTGCACCAGGTGAGTCGGGGGGAATATCCACCAAAATTGTGGGGGGATAGAAATTCCCAGCTCCAGGCAATGGCTGCCCGCCAGTGATTGCGGTAGCGCCCTGGTCAATGGTGGCGTCTACTTGGGTAATTAGTTCTTCTCGGATCGCGGCAGTCGCCAAGGGGCCAATATTGGTATTCGGCAGCATGGGATCGCCCACCTTGAGCGCGGCAAATTTAGCGTGGAGTTGGGTTTGGAATTGTTCTGCGATCGCCTCATGCAAAATAAATCGTTTCGCTGCAATACAAGATTGGCCATTGTTCATCAGTCGGGCTGTTACTGCTGTATCCACAGCGGCATCCAGATCCGCTGTGGGCAAAACGATAAATGGATCACTGCCCCCCAGTTCTAAAAGCGTTTTCTTGATCACTTTGCCCGCTGCGGCAGCGACCCGTGACCCTGCCAGTTCACTACCGGTGAGCGTCACCGCTTGGATGCGATCGTCGGCGATCAAATCCTCCGCAGTCTGCGCACCAATCAACAAGGTTTGAAACACCCCCATTGGCAAGCCTGCTTCTATAAAAATATCCTCGATCGCCAAGGCACATTGGGGCACATTCGAGGCATGTTTGAGCAACCCCACATTGCCTGCCATTAATGCCGGAGCCGCAAAGCGAAATACCTGCCAAAACGGAAAGTTCCAGGGCATAATTGCCAGCACAATCCCCAGCGGCGCAAAGCGTATATATGCAGTGCTGCCGTCACTCTCACCGGGCACATCTTGTAAAAACTGCTCGGCATTATCGGCATAGTAGCGACAGACCCAAGCGCATTTTTGGGCTTCTGCGATCGCGCTGGTGTAGGTTTTGCCCATCTCCAGCGTCATGAGCTGGCCATACGCTTCACGGTTGCGCTCTAAGATATCCGCTGCGTTGAGCAACCATTGGCGACGCTGGGCAAAGGAAGTGTGGCGATAGTCTAGGTATGCCTGCTGAGCCTGAGTTAGCTTTTGCTCTAAGGTGCTGGCAGCCAGCGGCGTAAATGTTTTGAGCACCTCGCCATTGGTTGGATTCGTAGTTGCGATCGCCATCGCTCGACCTCCGCTCACTCACTGTGCAAATGAAGCTGCACGATCGCCGAGTTCGTAATGCCAACTTAGGGAACTTCAGCAAATAATTCGGTGAGTTACGATTGCGCTCTGCGCACTGCCAAAGGCAATCGCTGTAACTGTCTGCTGGTGGGCATTGCCCACCCTACACAATTACCTACGGAATTACCGGAGTATTTTCTTCAGTTCCATTCGTTGGCGAGTGACAGGCTAATGAAAAATAAAAATTGAATCTGGTACTGCACTACGGAATTACCGGTGTATTGACTGAACTGTTATTCAATGGGCGAATAACAGGCTCATATAAGGTTAAAAAATGAGTTCTGTAAAAACGTGTGCGGAATCAGTTTGTGGCGGGCAAGATGCCCGTCCTACAGAATGGCCAGATTATTTGCTTAAGTTCCATTAACCTGTATTCAAAACAAGTCAGAACTATCGTGCCTTCTTTTCTCAGTGTAAGGTGCTCAATCGTTAAATGATTGTAAATGGTAGCAATTGTTACATTTTTCGGGATATGATAGCTGATTGCCTAAAATGTGACCAGCGGAAAAGAGGGACGGTGCTCGAAGTGGGTCATGTCTCCAAACTGGTAAAGCGCTGCTTGAGAACTGCGGAGAATCTGAGGTTGTGTTCCGATCCAGCGATCGTTAAAGCTTAAAAGTTGTTCACAGAGTTGGGCGCGATCGAGTGGAGACGGAATCGCGTTGAAATAGCCCAACGTGATATGGGCTGTGAAGGGATATTGCTGCTCGACGCCCAACGCAATGAGATCCGGGTTTTGATAAATTGCCCGCCGCAGTTGCATCAGGCGACCAAATGAAGGTTCGTCAATGGGAGCGAGCACCACGCCAATCGAACGGGGGCGCAAGAGCAATCCCAACAGTTGGAGTTGAATTGGCGATCGCTCCGGTTCCATTTCTTCATATTGACGAAAACTTTGGGCCAAACAACCACACAGTTGCTTTTCAAAGTTGGGATTGTTCGTGACGGCATGGCGATAGGCTGTATCCCAAATCAGGTCACCAACAGTAAAGTGCAGGATCTCAGATGGCAGTGCAATCAACAAGTCCTCGCCTAAAAGGGTGACAAGCTCCGTCTGGGCTTGTTGTAAGTTTTGATAAAACAACTGGTTGGCGGCATCTGCCTCGCCAGGGGTGTTGATCGTATAGCCTGGAAAGGGCAGAGGTTGGCCCTCCTTAAACTTAGGTGATTCTTGCAAATTCTGGACTTGGCTACGGTAGGTGTCAGGATGGGTCTGACGGGCTACCCGGTTGAGATAGACCTGATATGTTTCGTCCACGTTCCTTACTGGTTAATCTTCTTGATCCGATCTTACACGTGTTGCGATGCCGATTTATTTGTTTTGGGGTGAGGATGAGTTTGCCATGAGTCAGGCGATCGCTCGTCTGCGCAAGGCTTGTCTTGATCCGGCCTGGGTGCAGTTCAATGATCAAAAAATCATTGCTAACCAGACTGAGGCGATTCTCGAAGGACTTGCCCAGGCAATGACGCCCCCTTTTGGCACGGGGGGGCGATTTGTCTGGCTAGCAGAAACGACGGTTTGCCAAACCTGCCCGGAAGCGGTGTTGACCGAACTCCAGAGAACGCTGCCCCAAGTTCCAGAGCATTGCACGTTGCTCTTGAGCTGCCCCAAAAAGCCAGACGGTCGAGCCAAATCCACCAAGCTGCTGCAAAAACAGGCGCAAATTCGGGAGTTCTCACCCATTCCACCCTGGAAAACGGATCAGCTCCTACGGCAAGTGCAAGACCATGCAGCCGATCAGGGGGTGAAGCTGACGCCTAAAGCCGCTGTGCTGTTAGCGGAATCGGTGGGCAACAATACGCGCCAGTTGTGGAATGAGTTGGCGAAGCTGCGTCTGTATAATCCCCAGAATTCTGCCCCCCTTGATGAGCAGACAGTGGCACGGCTGGTGGTCGTGAACACTCAAAGCAGCCTAAAACTGGCGGCGGCGATTCGAGACGGACAAAGCGATCGCGCTGTTGGCCTCGTGGCCGAGCTGCTCAACCGTAATGAACCCGCCTTGCGAATTGTGGCGACGCTGGTGGGGCAGTTTCGCACTTGGGCAATGATTAAGGTGATGCTCGAAGGCGGGGAACGGGATGAGAAGGCGATCGCTAAAGCCGCTGATATTGGCAACCCGAAGCGGTTATATTTCCTGAAGAAGGAACTCCAGGGCTTGCGAGGTCAGCAATTATTGCAAACGTTGCCGATTTTGTTGGCCCTAGAGGTGAGCTTGAAGCGAGGGGGACAACCATTAGCGACGCTGCAAACCAAGGTGGTGGAATTGTGTGAAGTTTGTCGGGGGTATCGCAAAGTATAAATGGTGGGATTTGTCTCCTAGGCTAGGATCAAACAATTGGAACAAATCGGAAATCCCCCCTTGGGCGCTATCCTTTGTGCAAAAGATCTGCCTGCTAATCAGTTACGAGTTATCGTCTGGGGGTTAAGGTTTAACGATTTTTGCTGAATACGATAGGTCTTGGGAGGGGGAGTGAAGCACCACGCTGGCTGAGGTGGTTTCAGGGTATCGGCGACCAATGAGCAAATTTCTTTGAGAAGATCACAGCGATGAAAACCAACTTATCTGCACTGCTATCCTTATTCAGTATTGTCTTCTCGTTACCGGCTGTCGGTTTTGAGTACAACCCATCTGCAACTCAGCCAGATGTCGATCCGACTTCTACCGCTACACACCTCACACTCAGTCCACTGTTGGATGAGCAGCCCCTCAATCCACCGCTCGAAGAACTCTCCTCAGAGACCTTAGCTCCCTTTTTTGAAGACTGGCAAATTGGTAAAGCCAACAGCTATCAACGCTATCTGGCAGCGATTTATAACAATCACATTAAACCAACCCCCTGGGAAGTTGAGCAGCTCTATGGTCAGGCTTTACAGCTCACCAACACTTTGTTGATTGATATTCAATATGACATTTGGTCAGATGAGCAGCTCTCGGCCTTTAGAACCACAGACTTGGGCATTTGGGGTCTAGATCCCAGTTGTATTGCTGAATGTACAATGCCCAGTTTTACGCCCGATATGGCCGAGTTGCAAGCGATCGCCGCCAAAACCCCAACGCTAGCCGATGATGATTTTTTCACCCTCGTTGACGCTTACTATGACTATGCCTATATCCATCAAGGTGAGCTGTCTGGATACCCCCGCTTTTTTGAACGAACCTGGGACTATGGCGGATATAGCCTGTTAGGAGCGGAGCACCATCTGGCGTTGCTACAGCAAATCGAGGCCTATCAACACAATCATGCTGACTATTTACTTCACTCACCCACCACTCATTTTGCCCAGGAAGTACAGCATCTGCGCCATCGTGTCCTCTGGGATATTTTGTTTATTTCCGATTGCAGTGGTCTAGAGCGAGAGGCGATCGCAGCGGAACTGAATCAGATTTTGGCACAAGTTTCACTCAGTCCAGTCGAGCGACAGGCCCTTCAAGCCCGTTTAGTCATCTTTGAAATCGGCCATCCAGACATTCAAGTCAATTGCCAAGATTTAGAGCAATGCACCTGTGCGAGTGGTTAAAGCTCATTGGCTAAGCGAACTCATTGATCTTGTTTAGCTCCTGACTTGAACCCGTTAGAATAGCGATGATCTGCCCAAACCGCTTGGGTGAATATGGCGCCCTCCAGCGCTGCTCAGACCTGATGAACGATAGCCGCCCTGACCAAGATTTTGATAAGGCAATCGATGCTGCGATCGCCAAGCATCCTCACATTACGGACGTTGATATTATCAAAACTAAGCATCTGATCACGATTAAGCTGCAAGTGGATGAGAAGGCAGCCGAGCAAACTGAGCCAGAACCAACGCCGCCGAAGACCCTTAAACCGATGCGATCGCGGTCAAATCCAACGGCATTATCCCCTCAGGAACTCTGTCAGCATTATGGCTTAAAGAAAGAGCGGGTTAAGACCGTGGCTAAAAACCGTGATATTGCAGAATGGGAAGCCTTAGAGCAGCTCACAGGCTGGGTTTGGTATCCCCGCAAGCGCGTCTTTCGCCCCAAATGAAATCCAGTCAAAGCGTCGTCCAAATTTGGAAAAAGCCCTTACTCCGCACCACTTCTTTACCATCAGCACGGCGAAAAGTGAATTCTTGCGGGTTGGGTTGCTCAACCTGTTCTGCGGTGAGGGTAGGTTCTAGACCCTGATCGCGCAGCCAACGATAGCGATATTGCCCCGCCTCTGTTTGGGTGTAGAAGAGTTCGATTTGTTTAACCCCAACCAAGTCATCACTGTTATGGTTGCGAATCAGCAGTTGGGTCACGTCTTCTAGTAACGGCACGGCAGCGCTGGCGATCGCAGCCAAAGGGTTCAAAGCGAGTACAGACCCTGCAACTGCCTTCACTTTGTCCTGCATCGCAACTCTCACTTGACCCACAGCGTCAGAAATATCATCCTCCTCTAGCCAAGTTGCAAATCTTTCACCTGTGGTTTGGCGATCACCTTTTTGTTGTTCATGGAGTGCGATTAATTGCTGCAAAGCGGGATTGGTAAACGCCTGTTTAATCGCTTTGCTGTCTTTGGCTTTATCGTGTTCCCAACAAAACAGCTCAATGCGCACATTGCCATCCTCGCCCACCACAACGTCGGGTAGCTCAATGGTGAATTTGGGGTCATTGAGTTGAACCCAACCCAACTCATTGTCTTTATCTTCTTCTAGCCGCGTCCCTTCATCGATCTCAGGATTAATCGAGAACCCTTGTGCTAAAGATGGTTGGCTGTTGGTTCCGGCTAGCACACGCCACGTCCAATAATATTCACCATCGTTGCCTGCATCACGGGTTTTGAGGCAGCGAGCGGCTTCATGGTTGAAATGCAAAAACATTGAGGGTTCCTCGATTGAAATTCTGCTCTCACAAATGGAGCCAGTGTTTGTACGTTTAACCTGATGATTGTGCTTTGATCTAGCATAATACCCAGTTTTATTAAACTGCTCTGTTCTCATGCAATTGCAAACCGTAAGTCAGCAGCCCGCAAGTTGTCTGGGCCTTGCTGGGCAAAACCCGATGGAAACTGCTTGTGTGGAGCAGGCTGATCGCGCGGGGATTAATACCTATTTTTTTTACAATCTCAATTACACGGCTCTCCTCTCTGGCCTTAAGCCCTTAGTAGCGCAAAAGCGGGAGCAAATCATCCTGGCTACGGGCAGCGAGAGCCGAGATCTCACCCATCTTGAACAATATCTTGACCAGGTGTGTCAAACCTTAAATACCAGTTGGCTCGATCTCTTGATGCTTGAATATGTTGCCCCCCGAGACGATCGCGCTCAAGTTCAGGCTGCTCTGGATCAACTCTATACTTGGAAAGCCGCAGGTAAAATTCGTTATGTTGGTGTTACAACCCACAATCGTGCGATCGCCTGTGAGCTTCTTCAGGAGAAGGCGTGTGATGTGTTGATGCACCGCTACAACATGGCCCACCGCAAAGCAGAACAGGATGTTTTCCCAGCTGCCCAAGCTGTCCAGATTCCGATGATTGCGTTTACCGCCACGCGCTGGGGAACGCTGTTGAATGGTCATCCTGATTGGGCCCATCCTGCCCCCACCGCTGCCGACTGCTATCGAATGGCGATCGCTCCCAACCCTGTGCAACTGGTACTTACCGCCCCAAAAGCTCAGGCAGAACTGGCAGCAAATCTCTCAGTGCTACAAGACT
>JAAHHN010000081.1 GCA_010672165.1 Spirulina sp. SIO3F2
CAGTTCTCCAGGGTTTTGTTGTGGTAACTCAATTCTAGAGGACTGGCTCCCTCTTCTGAATTCTCTGTATCCCTTTCTGCATCTGCCTTTCAATTTCTTCTCAAACAAGTTTTGTCAGTCAATCAGGGGCACTAGTACCGCAGGGCGGAAGTTCAAAGTGCAGAGTTCAAAGTTTAAAGTGTCTGTATGACAGATATCGGGTGGATTTTGAATAGGTGGCTTACTTCCGCCGTCGAGTACTAGCTACGTTTTTTGCTGTTAGTCAGTTACTAACCTGAAATGGTGTCGTTTTGAGTAGAAGATTTTCTGCGCTTAGTCTGCATTATTCATTGGACAGGCGGGACGCCTGTGCTATGGCTCTTCTTCTTTTGCAATCCGTAGCGCGGGCATCTTGCCCGCCACTAGCGTTGAACTAGACTGTTCAGGAATTTTGATGAGCGTCATGAATCATCCAGGCTAGATTCTGCTAACCTCCAACGTAACGATCGCTCATTTCGGTGGCATTAAGACTGATTAATATTTGTCACTGCCCATCGTGACGTTCACCAAAACCGATGTCATATTGGAGGGATGAGCAATTTAATAAGCTCCCATCATTTTATCTTCTGGAGAATTGGCATGAAATCACCTCAACTTACTACATTATTAGGTGCTGGTTTAATGGCGGCAGCTAGCACATTGGTTCCGGGTGCAGCATTAGCTGAGGTCACGATTACCCTAACGGGCGAGATGCACGATATTTGTGCCGAATATGATGCCAATGGTGCAGCTTGTGCCTGCTATCTTGAAGGAGCCTGGGAGGGCGGAAATTTTGAATTTACGGCTAATGATGTAGCGGATGCCTTAAGTTGGACAACCTATGATGATGAGGAGGGCTATTATTACAACGATCTTCTTCAGGGCTGTATTGATGCCAACTAATAGACGCTTGACCCACAGATAATATTGCTTTGGATTGAACCTCACAAGTATTTTGATGCTTGTGAGGCTTGCAATAGTGATGAGAATTTAAGACTTTTCAGGTACGAGTATGCTCAACTAATGGAAAGCTGCCAACACATCAGACAGCGTAAGCGGAAGTTTTCGAAATTTCTGAATCCATATTCTAGTGCAGTGTCAACTCTAAGATGTGGGGTAGGTGTTTTCTGAAGCTCTTGAATAACAAGTCTTTCCAAGGTCAGCAACCCCTCTTTTTAATTGAGACGCTGCACTAGTCGCTTTATTAATTTTAAGTGATTATCAATGCCTTCGACTGCTTTGCTTATTATCCTGGTTTCGATGGTAAGTAAAATTTCAAGCTGTAAAATCATCTATTGTTTAGGGTCAAGGATTCCGTACATCGATCCGGACTTTAAACTGAGTCGTCTCAGGCGCTTTCACCTCAATTTGATAGGTTCCAGACATAGCTGCTCGCTGTCGAGAGTTCAACGTACCCGCATCAACAACGCTCCCGTTAGGATCACGCACGTCCAGACTTACCAAACCATCCAACACAGTTGCCGTCAGAATTTGACCCACCTCCACATTGACCTCATAGCGTTTGACCTCCCCTGAACGGATACGCTCACCTACATCCCGCTGAGACTCGCCCTCTGTATCAGGGGTCACTGGAACGGGTTCAGGCTCAGTGGTCGGTTCAGGGCTCGGTTCAGGTGTTGGCGTTGGTGATGGTGGCTCAGGAGAAGGACTCGGTGTAGGCGTCGGGGTCGGCTTTGGCGTTTTGCTAGGCGTTGGTGTGGGGCTAGTGGGGGGAGATGGAGTTGCTGTTGGTGTGGGTGTTGGCGTCGCGCTGGGGGGTTGAGTCGGATCAGTCAGCAAGAGATCCAGACGATAGCGATATTGCTCATCCGTCAAGTTGCCCTGCTGGGTATCGTCTTTGGGATCAATCTGGATAGTATATGTCCCATTATTCGGGAGTTTGCCTGTCCAGCGTTGCGTCCGGTTACTCCGGAATCCCACTGGTTTGCCATTAGGTTTAAAAATACTCATCAATGTCCCCTGGCTTTCGAGTCGCGCCGTTAGTCGTTGTCCTTTTTTCACAACAAAGGTGTAGCGCATTACATCCTTGTCTTCTAAGGTTCCCGTCTGGGCTAACTGCTGACCGGGCGTAAGCAACAAAGTCGCTGTATTGGGAGCACTCGGACTCGGACTTGGGGAAGGGGATGGAGAGGCTGGTGTATCCGGGGGCGTGGTGACGTTGTCTGGGGTCGCAAAGGTTGCCTCAGGCTCGGGTGAGGGGAGCGTGATCGGATTACTGCGTAAAAAGGTGATGATTCCCCATGTGCCTAAGCCTGCGGCCAAGCTAACGGAGAGCGCCAGAAATGCCAACACTAACGGGGTCGGTACAGAGGAACCCTGACGACCACTACGACCACTAATCGGTAACTCACTGGCTGGCGAGGCGATCGCAGTGGGATTGGGGACTGCGGGCGGTTGTCCACCACCGACCACCTGAGTCTTCATCTGGGAGAGGGGTTGGGCTGGTGGGGGTGTGACAGGTTGGGGCGAAGGCGTGAGAGGCGGTGGGTTTGGGGCAATGCGAGTGGGAGGTGGAGCTGTGGCAGGGGGTGGGGTTGAGGCTGCGGAGCTGTTGCTACTGCCCAGGGCTTGGAGTACTGCTTGGGCGGAATTAAACCGCTCTTGGGGGCGATCGCGCAGCATTTGGTCGAGCACCTGACCCAGTGGTTCACTGACGGTTACAAACTGTCGCCAATACCAGGTGAAATTCACCTGATCAAATAAGTTTTGGGGTTCTTGGCCTGTGAGCAAAACAATTGCTGTCACCGCCAAACTGTAGAGGTCACTGCTGGGGTAGGCTTCCCCCGTTTGCATTTGCTCACGGGGTGCATAGCCGACCTTACCTACGGTAGTGGCACTGCGAGGATTTTGGGGAAATTGAATCCGGGTGGCGAGTTCTTTAACCACCCCAAAATCAATCAACACCGGGAGTTGATCACGGGAGCGCAAAATAATATTGCCTGGTGAAACATCTCGATGAATAATGCTTTGGTTATGCAGATCCTTGAGCACAAGCAACAGTTGTTCCAACCAATATCGGACTTCCGCTTCAGTGCAAGCTAGGTTAGTACGACGACGTTCTTCGAGTAACTCTTGGAGGGTTTGACCCTCCACATAGTCCTGAACAATAAACAATCGTCCCTGTTCTTCAAAGGTGGCTTGAAATTGCGGAACTTGGGGATGGCGAATGCGATAGAGGGTCGCGGCTTCCCGTTGAAACAGTTCCCGAGATTTTGCCAAGGCATATTCTGAACTTTGGCTTGACAATAATTCTTTAATGGCACATTGCTCATTAAATCGGCTGCGATCCTCCGCTAAATAGGTCCGGCCAAAACCACCCTGCCCTAATATTTTTGTGATGTGATATCGCTGATTGAGTAGAGTCCCTGGTCTCAGTTCCGCTTGCATAGTGCCACGCTTAATCGCAGAGTTACGAACCAAAGATAACAAGTTATGATCGCAAATGACGAGTCAGTGACTGGGGTTAGCAACTCGGGTTGATAACTCAAGTGATGGAAAAACTGGGCGATTTGTTGCATTGCATATCATGAATTTTGAATTTGTTAGCTTAACTTAGCCTTTTCTTTACAAAAAAAAGCGCTCTTGTCTAGACCGCAGTGGTAAGATTGCCTCCAGACGAGCATCAAAACCCCGAGTTATTGTGACCCGTACCACAACCCTAAAATTTCCCCCTCCGCTGACCACCATCCCAGAAAACAACCGCCTCCGCCTGTTTTCTGGATCTGCCAACATTCCCCTTGCCCAAGAAATTGCCCGTTATTTGGGCATGGATCTCGGCCCCATCATTCGTAAGCGCTTTGCTGATGGTGAGCTCTATGTCCAAGTTCAAGAATCGATCCGTGGCTGTGATGTTTATCTCATTCAACCCTGTTGTCATCCGGTGAATGATCACCTTATGGAATTACTCATTATTATTGATGCTTGCCGTCGGGCATCTGCCCGCCAAATTACGGCAGTGTTACCTTACTATTGCTATGCCCGAGCCGATCGCAAAACCGCTGGTCGTGAATCGATTACGGCAAAGTTAGTTGCGAACTTAATGACTGAAGCAGGTGCCAATCGGGTCGTGGGTATGGATTTGCACTCAGCTCAGATTCAGGGATATTTTGATATCCCCTTTGACCACGTTTATGGCTCTCCTGTTCTGCTGAATTATTTGCAAAGCAAACGCTTAGAAGATCTTGTGGTGGTTTCACCTGATGTGGGGGGTGTGGCACGGGCGCGAGCCTTTGCGAAAAAACTCAATGATGCACCGCTTGCGATTATTGATAAACGCCGTCAAGCCCATAACGTCGCCGAGGTGATGAATCTAATCGGTGATGTCAAGGGCAAGACCGCAGTGCTGGTGGATGACATGATTGATACAGCAGGAACCATTTGTGAAGGCGGCCGCTTGCTTAAAGCCGAAGGGGCGCGGCAAGTTTATGCCTGCGCAACCCATGCGGTATTTTCCCCTCCCGCAATTGAACGCCTTTCTAGTGGTGTGTTTGAGGAGGTAATCATTACCAATACGATTCCTACTCCTGATGCCAAGCAGTTTAAACAATTAACCATCCTCTCCGTGGCTAACCTGATTGGCGAGACCATCTGGCGTATCCATGAGGACAGCTCAGTTAGTAGTATGTTCCGTTAGAAACCTTAATTCTCACGCAACTGACCGACAATTTCGGTGACCAATTGCTGTGCTCTTTCCTTGAGTTCGGGCTGCTGCCGCACCGTTGCCAAAATCGCCTGGTAACGCTCATAGGTCAAGCCTTGATTAACAACTGCTTGGGTCATTTGGGTCAGCGCTTGCGCCTCAATCGCTTCCACTTGGGCATTAATTGCGGTCAGTTTTTCCTGTTCAGCGGTCGTTAGGGGGGGATTTAGGGATTCCGGTGACGGTGCGCTTACGATCGCGTTAAAGCGCTCCTCGCTAAATCCTTGACGCTTAATTTCCTCCAAAATGGAGAGAATGGCCCGTTGCTCAACAATTTTGACTTGCACCAAAGCATGGGCAAACTGTTCAAGCTCCGCTTCACTGACAGTGGTGCTAGTGGGTGGGGTGTCTTGAGGTGCATTTTCTGTCTGGGCAAGGGTTGAAGGGGCGCTCGTCTCCTGTGCCCTCGTCTCAGCCCAAGGAGTCATTCCCCACAAAGCAGCAATTGCGACAGTCCCAATTAAAAATCTTTGATTCATATTTAAACCAACCTCGGAGGGTCTCTTTAGTCTCGACGCTAATCCGCCCAAATTGATTTGTCAAGATAAGGGATAGAGTGCAGATTAAATCTTGTTCGGAGGAAAATTGACGATACCTAATCCAAATTATTGAGCAGTCAGATGGAGACGTCATAATACCAAACCCGTTTTGTATGGGAAAAAATGACGATTACAAGGTGATCCGCTCAAACTTTCTTCTGGTGGGCAATGTCCACCCTACATAAGGATTTAGCCTTTTTGGGTATGAACGATGGTTGTTCCGCCGCCCGATTCGTAGGGTAATCAGTTCGGCAGGCTCACCGCATTGCCAGCACTTGTATCCTCCACATTTCCGATTATATGGGTGTAAAGCGTACCCACCGATTCCAACGACAAGCGCGACTGTACACCCAAAGTAGTCACCGAACGATCGCCCCGTTGTAGATGCTCAGTCCCTGCACAGGCAATCATCGCCGCGTTGTCAGTACAAAGCTGGAGGGGGGGGACATAGAGGGTGAGGTTATGTTCAGCCGCTGCTGCTTGTAGTTGCGATCGCAGGGCACTGTTCGCTGCAACACCACCGCCGATTGCAATCTTTTGCAGGCCATAATCTAAGGCACAGGCAAGAGTCTTTTGGGTGAGCGATCGTGCCACTGTGGCCTGAAAGCTAGCCGCCAAATCCGCGATCGGGAGCGCTTCACCCGTCGCTTCAAGCTTCTGCACCAAACGCAGCATCGCTGTCTTAAGACCGCTAAAACTCGAATCATAGGGATGGTAGCCGCCTTCTGGGCGCGAAACCCGACCGAGCGGTAATTGAAAGGCGCTGGGATTACCATCTTTGGCCTGGTGATCGATCGCGGGACCACCGGGATAGCCTAACCCCAGCAACCGTGCCACCTTATCAAACGCTTCCCCTGCCGCATCATCCCGCGTGCTGCCTAACGTGGCATAGTCCCCACAACCTTTGACTTGGATCAAACTGGTATGGCCACCAGAAACGAGTAAGCACAGAAATGGCGGTTGCAATTCAGGGTGGCTGAGATAGGTGGCGTGGATATGACCTTCTAAATGGTGAATACCGAGAAAGGGTTTTTGATGGAGTAGCGCCAGGGTTTTGGCAGCAGTTGCACCCACCAGCAGCGCCCCCACTAAGCCAGGCGCACAGGTCGCTGCAATCCCATCGATTGCAGCCCAATCAAGATTCGCTTGCGCCAACGCTTCTGCTAAACAACCATTCACTGTCTCCAAATGCTGGCGCGAAGCGAGTTCCGGCACAACTCCCCCATAACGACGATGGAGATCGATTTGTGAGGCAACAATATTACTGAGGATGGTGCGATCGCGGACGATCGCCACCGCTGTCTCATCACAACTGGTCTCAATTGCTAGAACTGTGGGCATCAGATTGAATAATATAGATTGTCCAAGACCACAATCTGTCAAGGAATCCTGAAAAAGATTAATAAAAAGTCATCGTATCACCAGTAAAAGCCATGCGCTTTTACTTTCTGTTACGGAATCTTTACTGAAATAACCGTGGGCAGTAAGATTGCAGGGATGTACAAAGGATACCTAAATCCTTTGTCTAAAAAACGTATTGTGTCGTAATAAAAGGTAACATTTCTATGCGGAAGTTGTTGGCTTTGATTTTGGCGGCGGTGCTATGGCTCAACTTCGCGCCAGCTGCCACTGCGGATGACTATGGCTTGGTACCTTGCAGTGAATCCTCTGCATACATCCAAAAATCCAAGTCATTTGTGAACACCACGGCGGATCCTCAATCCGGTCAGAAACGTGCTGAGCGCTATGCTCAAGCCCTTTGTGGCCCGGAAGGCTACCCCCACTTGGTGGTTGATGGTCGTTGGAGTCATGCAGGGGACTTCATGATTCCAGGCTTGATGTTCCTCTATGTTGCGGGTTGGATTGGTTGGGTTGGACGCTCCTACTTGATCGCCATTCGTAGCGGGAAGAACCCTGAAATGAAGGAAATCGTCATTGATGTGCCCCTGGCAGTCAAACTGATGTTGGGTGGTTTTGCTTGGCCTGCAATGGCTTTTGGTGAATTCAGCTCTGGCAAATTGACCGTTAAGGACAGCGATGTCCCCATTTCCCCCCGATAGTCCCTGGCCTCAGATCTATCTTCGTTCACATTTTTTAAAGTCTTGGGAGAAAACATTCATGACTAAGTTTCTTTCCACTGCTCCTGTTTTAATCATGGCTCTATTAACCGTTACAGCAGGAATTTTGATCGAATTCAATCGTTTCTTCCCTGATTTGTTGTTCCATCCCCTCTAAATGAGCGGATCGAAACGGAAATCATTGGTACACTTAACAATTGAGTGTTGTTGCTAACTCGCAGTTCTTTGCTGAATTGCGGGTTTTTTGTATTCATAAATACGTTTGTTTCGGTATTGTCTTCAATTAACGGATATAGTGCGTCAGTTCAATCTCTTCACTCAATTGAGCCTGTTCTTCTTTGCCTGACTCCTTTTTTGTCTCAACTCCAGTAACTGATGACGCGCCCTAATATTTACTCTCTCCCGCTGCACCGGCAATCATCAACAGCGACACGGTCTCAAATGCCTCCGCCCAAGCTTGTTGTGTTTCCTCTGTCCAAGCCTGACCCAAACCGCTGGCCAGTGCCTTGAGCAGAGCCTCTCCCATCATTGGATAATGCTCCGGCAGTACGCCGTAGCGGACATGCATCGCCCCTAAACCTTGTAGCGATAGACGTAGAAGTTTAGGATTACGGAGACTCTCAACAATCAGTTCCAAGCTTTGCCAAAACTTAGTTTGCTGTTGCTTCATATCCGTGTGATAAAACAATTTCTGGAGCTGGGGCGAGGTCGTAAAAAGTGTTGTGTAGAAACAAGCTGTCATCTCAGTTGCTTGGGGACGGACTTGCTCAAACGTGCGCTCTAGAATTTCCACTTGGAACTGATAGCATTGCTTTTGGGTGCGGTTGAGGTAGACTTTTGCCACACCATCGTCTGGCGCTTGGGCAAGGCATTGCTCGAACAAAATTTCCGCCGGTTCATAGTCATGGCGTTGGTAACAGGCGATCGCCTCCCTCAGCAGCGATCGCGTTTGCGCTTTCGCTCTCCCCAAGGCGGGTGGATCAGCATCAAACACCTCATAGAGTTTGACCGCCTCCTGTTTGCCGCGTACCCGCACCTGATCCACCAGACGAATCGCATACTGTTCCGGTTGGCTCAACGCCTGATAGGTATGCTCCGTAATCAGCAAGGCAACACCATAACGCTTGGTTAACGACTCCACACGCGCCGCTAAATTCACCGCATCACTAATGACTGTGGTATTCATTCGGGTGGGACTGCCCACTGTCCCGAGGATCAATGAACCCGTATTCAGACCGATACCGATCTGAATGGGGGCTTGCTTCTGGGTTTCTCGCTGCTGGTTATAGGCCGCAAGTTGATGCAACATGGCGATTGCGGCTTGTACGGCATCATCAGCCGAGCCACCAAAGAGCGCCATGATTGCATCACCGATATATTTATCCACCAAACCGTGGTGTTCTCGAATGGGGCGAGTCGTGTAGTCAAAATAGGCATTGATAAACTCAAAATTCTCGGCTGGGGTCATCTGCTCAGACATCGCCGTAAAGCCGCGAATATCGGCAAATAGAATCGACATCACCGCCTGGGCGCTATCACCAAGTTGCACATCTGCAATACTTTGCTTGGCCAGAATCTCTAGGAACTGGTGCGGCACAAATCGCTCCATCGCTTGGTTGAGTTCCACCAGTTCGGAACGCGATCGCTCCAGCGCTGCATTTTTATCTTCGAGATCGTGAAACGCCATCTCCAACTGCTGCGCCATCTGGTTAAAGCTTTGCCCCAACACTTCTAATTCAGGAATCCGAGTGCCCCCGACCCGTTGCTGCCATTGGCCTTGACTCATCTGGCTCGATGCTGAACGTAATCGTGCTAAGGGGCGAGCGATCCAACGGGTCGTTAACTTGCCTGAAGCTAAAGCGATCAACGCTGCGAGCACGCAGAGCGCTGTAGTCCGGCGATTGTTGCGACGAATCTGCGCCATAAAATCAGATTCAGGGATCACAATCACCATCAACCAATCCAGACCTTGCCCATATTGAAACGGCACCACCTGCACCAAATGGCGATCGCCTTGCCATCTAAATGCCAACTGCTGCACATCCTGGCTGGCCAGCCACACCGAATCGGGCTGCCCAGCTAAAAACGCTACCGTTGCTTGCGTCAGGGGATCTTCGCTTTCAGCGGCCAGCAGCCGATCAATGCTTTGGTCGCTAAAGTCTTTGGTGTAGGTGGGCGTTTTACTGGACGTGGAAATCAGTTCACCACTGCGCTCGACCAAAAACACCTGCCCTGTTTTGCCCACTTGCAGACTGTCTAAGAAGCCCCCAATGCTCTCCAGGCTAAAATCCACTGCCACAACGCCCAGTAATTCATCTCCTGCATAAACGGGCTGGCTAGCATTGACGTAAAGGATGGGACTGCCAAAGTCTTTATAAATCGAGTTCCAAACATGATCTTCAGAGTTGACCGCATTCTGATACCAGGGGCGATCGCGGGCATCGTAGGGTTCCTCGACCGTGCGCAGGCGGCGATCGCGGCTGCCTTGAGATGTGCTGCTATAAAACTCGGTGTACCAATTCGTCGATTCATCCACCACCGCAATTTCTGGTTCCTGGCGATCCTGCCCCGCTTGGGCAACCGTACCAATAAACGCGCCATCAATTTCCCGACCAAAGGAGATCCAGCTAATGGTTTCAAAATAGCGCAGTTGCCGCGTGAGATATTGTTCAGCTTCTGCACCTGTAAACGTAAATGCACCGCTGACCCAGGCATCTACATTAATTTGGTTCACGAGGCTAGGAATCTCTAGGAGATCAACAACATATTGCTCAACCCGGGCAGCAATCTCCGCTTGCAGTTGGGTTGTCACCGTATTGACCGCCCGCTGACCCGCCCAAAACGAAAGCAACCCCACCAACGCTACGGTGCCACTCACTTGCAAAATCAAGGGCACGATCAGCAGTAATTGTAGTGGGATTTTATAGTCAGCAAAGGGCTGTCGTCGGATTGGCCAGGGGAGCCGCATAGATATTCCGTCCGTTGCGCAATTTAGCGTGTCAGGTTAATGTCATTCCCGACCGGATTCCCACTCCCACCGTGTCACTCAAGCAAATGTTGCTTTCTCACTATAACCCCATCCCTCTCGTCTGATGGAGTATTGGGGGTTGGGTGTGGGGGGTAGCGATATTTTGTAGCGGGCGTTGTCCACCAGGAAAGTTAATGCTTCCTTTAGTGCTGACTACAGCTTATTAAGCTTAAAATCCGGTACAGCCCACGTTTCAGAATTGCGAACTTGGTATTGGCTTGGTGATAACTGTGCCTCAACAATCATCAACTTTCGGTTGTAAGGCTTCTTTTTAAACGTTCAACTTTAACCCGACTCAATTTTCAACAACTATCGCAGGTATTTTCTCCTTATTTTTTCTGCCTTATGATATGCCAATCGCTCTTTCAGCTTGCATATTTCAGTATATTCTTTCTCCATTGCAATAATTCTTTTCACATCTTCTAGGCGAGGGCGTTTGGAACACAGAATAAATGTTTTGATATAAGCAACACTTCCTTCTGTCCGAAATCGATAGCCATTTTCGGCTAGAAGCTGAACAATTTGCCAAGACTTTTTTGCCCGCTTACCAGGCGGTTCAAAATACACCCCCATATCACACATTGCTCTACCGCATTCAGGGCATAGTCGTTCTGCGATCGCATCAGTTTTGTTTAGTGGGAGAGCACGGAAACGCTTCCGGCAATTGAAGCAGACCCAATTTGTATATAGGCTCATGGAGAATCACCTCCCATCATTTGTGCCTTGGTGAATGGTTGAATTTTAAAAGCACTTCATCTGTAGCAGCAGGATGTATTAGCGAAGCGTAATGTACTGGCAGCAAACCTTCGAGCAAGCGCTTGAGCTGTTAAATCATTAAATAGCGAAACAGTGGCCGAAACAATAACCATACTTGATAGTTATTATTCCGGCCACATTCTTTTTGTTGGATCGCCTTTATAAAAAGTGGGAAAGTGGGGCTACTGAGTTTCTTAAATAGAAGTTGAGAAGGAAGTAACCCCTTGGCCCACAAGATTCAGCACATTAATGGTGCAATCGTCAGTCAGACCAATTTTGACTTGAGCATTTGCCTTACTACATAATGTAGCACGATTTGCTTGGACGTACCACTTGGCCAGAAGACCAAACGTGGGTTTAGTTTGCCAGTAATGGGCGATCGCCGCCGCCATAGCTGAAAAATGCGGGTTGCGCTCCACCATATTTTCACCCTTGGCGTAAAGATCCACACAGACCAACTCCTGAGCCGCCACATCGAGCAAAAAGGGAATCCAAACCCGGCCATCTTGGTGAACATCCACCTTTTCAGCAACGGTTTTGGCGTCAAACGCCTGGTTCTGGCCACCGACTTGCTGTCGCAACATCCAGCCTGCATAACAGGCCCGCATCGCTGTAAAGCTTTCGCCTGCATAGCGCAGCACCACGGGCAATAGATAGCCCGTCTTAAGCGCTGCCAAACGCAGATCAATAAATTCAGCAGCCCCCCGAGGCGCGGATTGGATATCACCGCTGTGGGCAATGTCCTTGCCTTTGCCATATTGATTCCAAGACACCTGACCTGCATATTTAAAGGCGGTGTCCAGCTTGAGCACACTGAGATCTAAATCAGTTCGGTGCTGGCGCTGATGCCAATAGACAAACAGTCGCACCACGGGAGCTGTAAGGGGAATGCGTGAGCCGCGAGCCAAATTCAGCAGACCATCGGACTGCTTGCGGGCTTGCAGGGGCAGCACAAGCTTATCGATCGCGGGATCAACCCAAACCGTGCGCCAGTTCTTGCTGCCTTGCAATTGGGTCAAGATTAAGGATTCAACAGCTGCCAACACCTCAGACACATCGCCCAAATCTACCCGTTTAGCGATCGTGTAAGGCTTACCCTGTTTGTTGATGATCAAGCGATCGCGCTGATCTTTTAGGGCACAGAACACATTGGCCAACAGCGGTAGCGGCAGGTTCTGGGCTTGTTCATCCAGCTCTAGCAGAATTTGGGCGATCGTCTCGGTGGGATGCTGCTGTAACAGCCAGCCCACTTTACGCAGCAGCATTGAGGGACGAGTCTGCAACAGCGCCAGGCTCTGCTTCGGTGGGGTATTGAGCACTTGGGCATCAAAGCTTTGCAGGCGATCGTTGCGCAGGTCATCAAACACCTGCACCACGCGGGGGAATTGCTTCACAAAGTCCCCCGGATGCAACCAGCGGGAAATGGAAATCCAGAGGCGACGGTAGCGCAGCAGATCTTCCCCAAGAGCGGGGCAGGTATTCAAGAAGCACATCACCGCACGACGCTGGGGCTTCAGAAACTTGAGGCCTTTGAGGTTGATGGGTGTGGCCAACGACACATCCTGATCCTGAAGAAAAGCAAACATTCGCAGCAGATCTGTGGGGGTTTTCACCACCACTTGACCCCAGAGCAACCATTGCTGAGCCGCCAGACGGGCGAGGGTTTCCTTGACTACAATGCGATCGAGATCTGGCGCGATCTGTAATTCTTCAATCACCCAAAGTAAATCTTCCCAAAGGGCTTCTTTGACTGGGGTGGCACTATAGACTAAGTCTGTGGACCAGCGTTCCAGGCGTTGTTGGGCCTCGGCGGGGCTGATGACGGTGAGTGCGATCCATTCGGTGTGTGCATCCGCAAGTTTTTGGCGTTGGGCTTGGGCGGCCGCTTGCCAATAATCTTCCCGCTGCATTTGGGTGATTGGGTCAGCGCCAAAGCTAGCCTTATCCCCAAAGGTATCGATGCCGAAGCAGCCCAATAGACGACGCAGTAAATATTCATGGTCGTTGGGGAGATCATCAGGAAAGTTGTTAAACAGTGGCACATAGGTGACATTGCCCCCCCGCATGGCTTTGAGGGTGCTCAGGGCGTCAGTGAATTCACTGCGGGAAATATCCGTAAGCTGTTCAGGGTTCTGGAACCGGAAGCCCAATTGCCCCAACTCTAGGGCACAAATCTTGGCTTGCACAGCTTGGCGGGAACGCTTAGGGGCGATCCAGCAGTGGAGACGACGGAGGGCAATGGTGTTCAGCATGGTAAAAATATCCTTCCATTTCTGAGACCTTTGTAGTATAAATGAAATCAAACGCAATCTTCAATTGTGATCAGCCAAAATCTCAGTGATATGTCAGTGCAAACCGTCACCCATTTTATTAGCGGTCATCTTTCGCTGTCCGAGTCGGAATTTGAGGCGCACTATCGCCCTGCAATCGATCAAGCCCTTGCCCGAGGCGATGCGTTTGTGGTGGGAGATGCTCGGGGTGCAGATGCGATGGCGCAAAATTATTTATTCGGCAAAACAGACACTGTGGTGGTTTATCACATGTTTGTGAGTCCACGGCATAATCCGGGGTTTCGGACGGTTGGAGGCTTTACAACGGATGAAGAACGTGATCAGCAGATGACCGCTGACTCCGATCAGGACATCGCTTGGGTTCGTCCAGGCCGTGAGATATCGGGCACTCAGAAAAACCGCGATCGGAGAAATTCTGGAAGTGTTTAAGTAGCTTGAATTTGCGAAAGTTTGGCTAGAGTTAAACCCGCTGCAAATAGTGCCAACTCGAATCTTTGACGCAATCTAACAATTCCAACAACTTCTTCATCCGATATTGTCGAGGTTGCAAAACTTCTCGTGCAACCCCTGCATCTAATTCCACAAGCATCTGCCCCGTTTCACTCAAAACCAACCCATTGAAATAGGCTGTTAACATACCTCGTGTTGGATTTTCCAACCGCACCAATGGTAATTCTTCCTCCTCGCCATCTAACATGATTTTTGTTGGATGAGAACGCCCCACCAATCCAAAATCCGCTTGAATTAACCACTCATAAAATTGTTCAGAAACCTGAATACAGTACGCAGACTGATCGGATTTTCCGTAAAAATTAAAACTGAGCATTTACCTGATCTCCACAACTCAAAATTGATTTAGCTAAACTCTGAACGTGGCACATTTGCAAGAAATGTAATGCCTGCTTCAATAAACTTTTTCTGACTCGGACGAGAAATCCTACTTGCACTCACAACTGCGATAATTGTCTCCTTTCGGACAATCCATTCTGCTTCTTGTCCACAAAGATAACTGGTCTTGATTTCTAAGTGGGGTTCTGAGGGTGCTCGTGAAGGCTGGGGCTGAAGACTTGCGTCCTTGGGGTTGAACATCTGATATTGGCTCAATATCCAGGTTTGAACTCCAGAAACGTCTGTATCATCAAGCAACTGAATATCTCCATTGACATTGTTTCCATAGGTTTCCTGACAAGCAAAACCTTGATCTCTCAACTTTTCCATGACCTAATATTTCAAGTCTCGATGATCTTGTAAAATGCCGATGAGTTTATCCGCATCTGATTGCTGAGACATTAAATTACCAAACCCTATCCAACTATAAGTAAAAGTACATCGAAACCTCATAAGGATGCTATTTTTTAAGCATCTACCAAGATTCAGGATATCAAGCCGAGAGTCTTATAACTGCTCGATCAACTCACAAAAACCCGCCCCCTCTGCCGCCGTCGTCAAATAACGCGGAAAATATTGCATCTCAGCTTGATAGGCCGTGATATTCGCCACCCCCACCGACAACGGAAACATTTCTGGATTAAACATCGGTTCATCGTTGGGGCTGTCGCCGATCGTCAACACCACTTGGGGGTCAACCCCTGGAAAATGCCGCTGGAGCACTGTTTTTAAACCCTGAGCTTTGTCCTGCTCCAGCAACTTCAAATGGCCCTGCACCGTGCTGTAAGTGAAGCCCCAGCCCAAATCTTGACAGTACGCCGCACAATACTCAATCTCGCTGCCTGAGAGGGCTGTAATATCAAATGTCCAATCCGTGAGCCGAAAGGCATTGTCTGCACTGGGTTCGAGTTGGGGCCAGCGTTGTTGTAATTGGACAAAAAGCTGGGCGAGGTCGTGGCGGTGGGCGGTGATATCTGCGATCGCGCCCAAAAAGTCCCCTTGCGGTTGCTCAGGGCTAAAAAACACGCCGCCATTCTCTGCGATCGCCCCCGCCACGGGCAAATAATGAGCTAAACCACTCACCCAACCGGCCGATCGCCCCGTGGAAATAATAATCGGCACTGGACTCTGGGCGAGGGCTGCTAAAACGGCGGGTGTAAACTGCTCTTGCTGTGTCAACGTCCCGTCCATATCGGTAGCAATCAGTTGAATTGAGGCGATCGGTAGCTGACTTAAGGGTAGGGAGGTCATCATTTCAGTTCACAGTTTCTCCTTGGGAGACCTTACACGAAAGCAGTTCGCAGTTTACGCTTAAAAGCGTGTTAAATGGCTAATTCACTTATGATTGCATTGCTGGTGGGCTGGGGTTGCCTCGGTTTGGTTACAAGCATTATCGGGCTCGGGATCTTAAATGCGCTCCAGATTCAAGCCATCCATCGCTGGGGCGATCGCTTTGTTGTTAGTGCTTGGCTGGGAATATTGGTACTGGCTTGGCTGCTGTTTAGCCTCTCGTTAGCTATGCCCCTCTCGCCAATGGTCGGTCTGATTGTTGTTTTGGTTTTAATGGGACTCGCTCTAGCTCAACACCGCTGCCGTCAAGAAATTCAACAGCGCTGGCAACAAGTAATGCAGCTTAATCTACGTTTCAAGCTGTTGATCTTGGGGCTCGGGCTCGCGATCGCTGCCTTCGCTACCCAACCGATCATCTGGCCCGATACAGGGCTCTATCATTACCCTGCCACCCAATGGTTTGCGCAATATGGCACGGTACCCGGTTTGGCACTGGTTCATCATCGGTTTGGCACCAATTCCGCCTGGTTTGCCCTGACCGCCCCCTTGGAATTTGGTATCTTTGCTGAGCGATCCAATACATTTCTGGGTGGGTTTATTTTTGGGCTAGGGGCGATACAGTTGGCTTACACGATTCGACGCCTCCTCAACGGTGAAAAGACTTGGCTCAATTGGTTTGTTTGCCTTGCCCTTTTTTTGTTGATGCCAACTATGTTTTGGGGCTATTTGCCCTTTTCAAATTCTCCAGATCAACCGGTTCTCTTTATTTCTTTCTTGATCGCCTGGCTGATTTTACTCACAGCATCCCAGCCAACGCAGCGTCATAATCAAGAAGCCTTAATTCCGCTGATGATCGGCGCACTTGCTGCGCCTATTAAACTAAGTGCCTTGCCCATGCTGGTGCTCGTATTCGGCTTTTACGCCTGTCATCCCATCCAATCTATTTCGGTTCGACGCATTGGTATTGGCATGGGAATTTCTAGCCTCACCATCCTTCCCCTACTTAGTTTTAATTTCATCACCTCAGGCTGTTTTCTCTATCCCTCAGCCCTCTCTTGCACCAATGTGCCGTGGTCAGTGGGGCGGGCGGTGGCTGAACGGGAATACCAAGCCATTCAACAGTGGAATCAATGGTGGGGCAGTCGTCCACCTGATGCGGGGCCAGGGGACTGGATAGGGCCATGGTTGGGCTTAGAAGGACAATTGGCGTTTTTGATTGTTTGTTCGTTAATTGCCTTCGGAGTGATTTGCTATCGCTACCGAGATTTTAAGATGCCTGGTCAGTTTTATGTCTTGAGCCTGGCCAGTTTAGGAACCTTATATGTGTTCAAAGCTGCACCAAGTTGGCGCTTTGGTTTGGGCTATGCTTGTTTGCTACCAGCTTGGCTATTGGCTGACTATTGTGCACGATCGTCTCGTCTACGGGCGGTGTCAATTTTAGTGGTTGCAGGGGCAGCCAATCTCTGGTTAGCGTTACCATCTTTGTCGTTTTTAATTGTTTTAGTCGTGGCGATCGCGGCTGCTATTTATGCCTATCTCTGGCACCGTCGCCTGACAACAACCACATTTTTGCTCTTACTGACTTTAGTCTCAACGGTAATTTTAATTCGGCATTATCCAACAACCTATCAAAGTTTAGGTTTACAACACCGCTTGCAGTTGTGGTTGCCGCCCAAACTCAGTACAGTCTTCAACAATGATAAAGTTCAGTCTCGTACCATCAATGGTGTGCAATATTTCTTCCCGAAACAAAATAGTGAGCTATGTTGGGCTGCTCCTCTACCCTGTACACCCATCTTGACCCATGAAGATCTGGAATTACGCGATCCGGCTGTGGGTTTTGCCGCTGGTTTTCAACGGAGTATTGAGTAGTAAGTTCATCGATTTTTTCAAAACCATCACGATGATTCTAAAAATTTCTGTCATCCACTTACTGAATTGCTGATTCAAGTCAAGTAACACACAAGGAGCACAGGAGTTTTAAGTTTACTCAAAAATCTGAGTACCCAGCGATTCACTGATGGTTAAATAAGCGGTGTATTTATAGAGGTTTGTCTGATGCGGCAATGGAGTTTAGCCACAAGCGTAATTGTTCTGTTAGCGGGCACAGCTAATGTTGCGGCTGAGGTGATGCCAACTGTAATCGCCCAGTCACCAACACCCCAGTCCAACACAACCCAGACCCAAGCCGATCGCTGGCGACAAGCAGGCGAAGACCTCTACAAGCAAGGTAATTGGTCAGCAGCAGAGGAGCAATTCCAGCAAGCGCTCACGGCCTATCAAGAGCAGGGCGATCTTGCTGGGGAAGCTCAAATACTCCTGGGCATTGGTGAGATCGCCATCCAGCGCAGAGAAAGGAAGACAGCGATCGCCACTTATGAAAATGTACTCTCGATCGCGCAAGAGCTAACTGACCCAAATTTTGAAGCATCTGCCCTTGTGGGTCTGGGCAATGCTCATGCCTTGTGGTTATGGCAACATGCAGACGACGCACAAAATGCTTATCAACAAGCCCTGATGGTTGCCCAAGCGCATCAGGATGAAGTCAACGCGGGGCGAGCGCTGCTTGGACTCGGAGCATTACATAATTATGACGACGCATATGAATCGGCACTCAAAGCCTATCAACAAGCCCTTGAACTGTTCCGAGCGGCCAACGCTCGCCCCTACGAGGCTCAGGCCCTCAGCGCGATGGGGACATCACTGTTTTTGCGTAAGACGAAGTCGGAGCAAGAGCAAGGCTTGAATTTATTACAGGAGAGTTTAGCGATCGCTCAAGCGCTTAATGACATTAATGCCACCATTGCCACGCTCGAAGCCATTGGTTGGGTTTATGCGGAATATTTGCATAACCATCAAACCGCCTTAGATTATCATCAACGCCGCTTAACCATTGCTCAACAGTCGGGGAATTCAGAGCACATTTTAGCGTCTCTTTACGCTATTGCTTGGACTTATGAAAGTTGGGAGAAATATGCAGAGGCGATCGCTTCTTATGACCAGATTTTTACGCTGCTGCTGGAATGGGGCGATCGCCCCGCCGCAACGAATGTAATCCGCTCGATCGCCCGAGTGAATTGGCCAGAACATGAAGCGGCCCTTCATTATTTCCGCAACAAACTCTCGGATTATCAGGCCACTGATGATGTGGAGAGCATTATCACCAGTGCAAAAGCCATCAGTTTTGGTGCTTATGATGATCCTGACGTTATTGTTTATTTACAAGATTGTCTCAAGATCGTTCAAACCATTGGAGCGCCCCCAGATATCGCCGTCGTTCATGCCGCGATCGGCTCGGCTTACCATGGCGAACAACATGAACTTGCGATCGAGAGTTATCAAGCTGCCCTGACGATTTATCAAGAAATTGGCGATCTAGAACAAGTTGCCCAAACCTGGAAAGCGATCGGTGATGCCTATGGTTATGGGTCTGGAGATGCAGGTAAATTTGAGGCCTATCAGCAAGCCCTCGCGATTTACCGAGAGTTGGATGATCAGGAGGCCGTGGCTTATCTCCTGGATAAAATTGCGTCGGCCTATCGGTTATCTAGAAACTACGAGCGTGCGCTGGATATTTATCAGCAACGTCTCACGGCTTATCAAGCGCAAGATGATCAAGCCAGCATCGCGCAGACATTGAGTGCGATGGCCTCAATTCATGGCGAGTCTGGAGAGCATGAACGTGCAATTGAGGTTTATCGACAAAGTCGGGAGATTTATCAAGAACTCGATGACCTCAAGTCAGTGGCAGGGGTCTGGAAAGCAATGGGCTGGACATATCAACAGCAAAGGGCATATGAGCAAGCAATCGATCATTATCAGCAGGCGATCGTAATTTATCAAACGACAGAAGCTAAATCTTTTGTCACCGAGCTGTTAGGACGAATTGCCGCGATCTACTCCGAGCAAGGTCAGCCTGATCAGGCGCTCAATTATTATCAGCAAGTGATCGCCATTTATGAGCAGGAAAATGAACCAAAAGCCATTGCCAATACGTTGCAACATATTTTACATATTCACCTTGAACAAGAGCAATATCAATTAGCATTAGAGATTGTGCAAGAGCGGATTGCCCTCTTGAAAACTTTATCTGAGCAGCCTTCCCATGATGAGGAGGCTAGGCGCTCTGATCTAGCCTGGGCTTGGGGAGAGCTGGGTCTGGTTTATCAGCGGATGGCGGCTTATGCCCCAGCCCAAGCGGCTTATCAGCAACAACTGGCGATCGTCCAAACAACAGAAGATCAAGACTTATTAGCGAGGGCATTCGGAAATCTGGGAGATGTGCATCAAGACCTCAAACAATATGGGGTCGCTATAGATTATTACCAGCAGGAAATTAAACTCAGAAGAAAGTTTAATATTCTAGAGTATTACACTTCAGCGATTGTCAAAACACAAGATATTTATCTCCTTCAACGTGAATATGGGCAAGCTATAGACTTTTTGAAAAATCAGCTATCACTCTCGCAGTCAGTCGAGGAACAAGAGATAGTGAGCAGCTTATTAAGCTGGCTTGGCCACACCTATCAAGCCCAAGGTGCATATGCAACAGCAATTGACTATTACCAGCAGAGTATACGGCTTGAGAAGCAAGCTGATGCCGATGCGTATATCGATCATATCCTAGTTCACGTTCATGAAATTGCAAAAAAAACAGGTGACTATACATTGGTCACTGAGCTATATGAACAAGAGCTGACAATTTCTAGGGAGCAAAATATCAACAATCTTGACTATGAGATCAGTGAGATTGCTGGACTCTATCGCCAGGCCGGAGACTATGATCAAGCGATCGCCTACTATAAAGAGGTCTTTGAAATCCAAAAAAATGATGATAAACCCGGTAACGGGACTCATAACCTAGGAATCATTGGTGATATCTATCTCCAGCAAAACAAGTATGAGCAGGCACTTGAATATTATCAGCAACAACTCCAGCAATATCAAGACAGTGAATGGTCTAGCGCCGATGCCTTAGATGATCTTGGCGATTTCTATCGGCAGCGTGGAGACGATGAACAGGCATTTAGCTATTATCAGCAAAGCCTTAATCTCAACCAAGAGCAGAATGACCCGTTTGGCATTGCGGCTGGACGCCTGAATCTGGGGATGCTCTATCAAGACCAAGGTGAATATGAGCAAGCCTTAGAGCAATATCAACAGAGTTTGGCGATCTATCAAGATCTTAAAAATGCGTCGCCCCACATTGCGCAGACCTTCTTTAAGCTGGGTCATCTCTTTGCTGTGCAAAATGAAATTGAACAAGCCATTGACTTTTTTGAACAGGCGATCGCAATTCATGAAGAAAATCGCCAGCAACTCCGTCAGGAAAGCCGCAATTCGTGGTTATATCGCTATTTTTATTCCAGCCACCGCGCTTTCGAGCAGCTTTACTTCGAGTTCAATCAAGAGCAAGAAGTGGAAGCAATCTATCGTGATTTTGCCCAGTTGTTAGAGCGACAGGGACAATCCGAAAGGGCTCAGGAAATTCTAGACTTGCTGGAGATCCCCTATAGTAGTCGGGACTGACAGATGAGCATTCAACAATCGTTAAAGTAATAGTATTGTTTGAGGGGATTTGTATGATGCGGCAATGGAGTTTAGCCACAAGCGTAATTGTTCTATTCGTGAGTACGTCTAGCGTTGCGGCGGAGATGATGCCCCCTGCATTAGTAGCAAAACCCCTCCCTTGGCAAATCGCCCAATCCCAAACAGCCCAGACTGACACGCCCCAAACCCAAGCCGATCGCTGGCGACAAGCTGGAGAAACACTCTACAAACAGGGTCAATGGTCAGCGGCAGACGAGCAATTTCAGCAAGCGTTAGCAGCCTATCGAGCGCAAGACGATCGCCCTGGAGAAGCGCAGATCCTCTTGGCTTTGGGCGAGATTGCCCTCCGACGCTGGGAACGGGAAGAAGCGATCGCCCTCTTCGAGGAGGCACTCTCGATCGCCCAAGCGTTAGCCGACCCCAGCCTAGAAGCATCAGCCTTATTGAGTCTTGCTTCAGGACATGGCATCTATAAGTCCATCAGATACTATCAACAAGCGCTCACAATTGCCCAGGCTCATCAAGATCAAGTGAATATGGGGCGGGCGCTACTAGGGCTGGGAGTATTTAACCTGTTCGACGACAGACAACAGGATCAGGCGTTAGAAACATATCAGCAGGCGCTTAATCTTTTCCGCTCAGCAGGTGCTCGTCAATACGAAATACAGGCTCTAATGGAGATGAGTTCGTTGTTTCAGAACGGACTGAACGACGATCCGAGTAAAGCTTTAGGTTTTTTGATGGAGGGTTTGGCGATCGCCCAGACCTTGGGGGACATCAACACAACCCATCTGTTGTTGATCCAAATCGGCCAGGTTTACGCTGCACAAGACAACCCTGAAACTGCCTTGGACTATTATCAGCGCAGTTTGGCCCTTGCTCAGCAGTCTGATAATCCAGACCTTGTGTTTCGCGCTCTCTCTACCATTGCTTGGTTTTACGGACGGCAAGAAAACTATACCGAGGCAATTGCTTATTATGAGCAGTACCTTGCACTGGCATTGGAATTCGGCGATCGCCAGGCCGCAAATGAAGCAATTGGCGGGCTCGCCCGCATTGACTCTCCTGGATATGCGGTTGCGCTGGATTATTTCCGTAAGAAACTCCCGGAATATCAAGCCACAGGTGATGCCCAGAGCATTGTGGCCAGTGCAGAGGGCATCAGCTTTGGGATTCATGAAGAGCCTGAGACGATCATTGCTTACCTCCAGGATTGTTTAGCGATCGTCAAAGCGATCGGTGAACCCCAGGATATTGCCGCCATTCATGTGGCGATCGGCTCAGTTGATCAGATAAGGTCACGTGAACTCACGCTTGAAAACTATCAAGCTGCATTGGTAATTTATCAAGAGCTAGACGAGCTAGAGAAAGTTGCCCAAACCTGGCAAGCAATGGGTGGTCTCTATTATCTAGAAGCTCAGCCTCAAGTTGAGGCGTATCAGCAAGCATTGTCAATCTACCAAACGCTGAATAAGCAAGCAAAAGTTGCTGATCTATTTCGACAAATTGCTGGAGTTTATGACCGATCACACGATAATGCTCAGGCTCACGCTGCCTATCAACAAAGTATTGCCATTTATCGAGAATTGGATGAATTAGGCGCTGTTGCCGATGTGCTGATTGAAGTGGGTTCGCTCTATCAGTGGCAGCAAGACTACGCACAAGCCCTTGATGCCTATCAGCAAGCCCTTGAAATTTACCAGACAACTGGGTTTAACTTTTTCTTGACCGATGTATTAGAGCAAATTGCCTCACTCTATGCTGAACAGCAGCAATATGAACAAGCGCTCGATTACTATCAACAGGTGCTGACTATTCGTCAGCAAAGTCGTCGTCCATGGCAAACAACCTACATCTTAAGTCAGGTCTTTGATATTTATATTGAGCAAGCACAGTATCAATTAGCCTTAGCAAATGCCCAGGAGCGGATTGCCCTCTTGGCAGATAATCCGTTTGACCAACGTTCATTAATGGGAGCTTGGGGGGATCTGGGAAATACCTATCGGTTGATGGAAAATTATCCGCAAGCCCGCGATGCTTATCAGCAGCAATTAGCGATCGCCCAAGACACAAACAACCCATTTCTGCTAATCATCGCTCTGGAGAATTGGGGTGATTTCTATCAACAACAAGCAGAATATGAGCAGGCATTGAAGTTTTATCAACAGAGTCTTGATTTAAGTCGAGAGCAACAAAATAATGAATTTTTAGTGATCAAGCACCTTAATAACCTGGGTGCTGTCTACCAAGCTCAAGGAGAGTATGGGCAAGCTTTAGAACAATATCAGCAAGTTCTGGCTCTCTACAAAGCCAAAGATATCCACGTTGAATTGGCGATGACTTTGGCCAAAATAGCTAACCTCTGGGCAGCGCAAGCTAAGATCCCCCAAGCGATTGAACATTTTGAGCAGGCGATCGCAATCCACGAAGCCAATCGTCAAAAAATTCGCCAAGAGATTCGCGATCCGTTCTTATCCCGTTATTTGGGGTCTAGCCCCCAAGCGTCTGAGCAGCGTTACATTGATTACGTTGAGACGAGTTACCAGGATTTTGCCCAATTGCTGGAGCAGCAAGGGCAAAGGGAAAAAGCACAGCAGATTCTTGATTTATTGGAGATTCCCTAGCCTGGATTATTTTTGCTATTCCCCACTCCACCGATACTGCTTCAAACACAACCGCCCCCGCGCATCAAACTCAACTCCCTCCTGCTCCAGAAGCTGATATTGATACAGATCACTGCCATACCGATGGGGCGATTGGGACACCTCACCACGGGCATTCACGACTCGATGCCAGGGTACTGCCAGGGCTTCAGTGACGCGGTAGAGTGCATAGCCCACTAAACGGGCTTGGCCACCATAGCCCGCCAGCTCGGCCACTTGCCCATAGGTAGCCACTCGGCCAGGGGGGATTTGGCGCACGATCTCATAGATGCGATCGTAAGCAGTCATCTTGAGTCTTCAGGTAAATGCAACCTGAATGATCATATCGTTGTAGTCAAAGTCCCCACCACCCGAGAGATCTTCAAACCCAAAGAGGTTATTGCCCAGCAAAATAAGATGATCTTGGCCATCCGTATTAGCAGCACTGTAGGCGAAATAAGCCGTACCGCCATTGCTGAGAAAATTATCAACGGTGCTATCCACGACAATAAAGGGGGCATAGAGGCCCGCATCAAAACTAACACCAGAAACAGTGCTCGTCTGTTGGTTACCCACCTGTAAATCTGCCCCAGTCACACGATTTTGGATTGCCGCTTGGGCATAACCAGAACTACCCGGTGCAACCCCTCCCACTGCCCCTGAGGCATCATCAATCCGATAGAGACCCGCTACATTATTAAATTGAGCTTCTCGATAGAGGGTAAACGTCCCTGTCGCGGCGGCCGTCAGTTCAACAATTTCCGACCCGTTATTAAACTGCGTATTCGCTGTGCCGTTGTTAGTGCCCGCAAGACTGGTGTTGGTGGTTTGCTCGATGGTGAATTGTAAATCGGTTGAGCCATTACCATCTGTATCCACGCTTAACGTCCAAACCCCACTACCACTGCTGGTTTCTACAGCGGTTACCTGACTTGAACTAACCGTGGTTGTATTGCCGCCACTAAACTGCTCAAAAGAAATAGTGAAACTTTGTCCTTGGCTGAAACTGGCGTTTTGCAGGATATAAGTTTGGCTGTCTTGCGAAAATGAATTGGGCAAAGAACTATCCGGTAGGACAGAAAAGAGCGCATTAGCAGTAGAAGAACCTGAAAAGGTGAGGTTAACATTGGTAATTTGGGTCGCTTGGGTGCTACTGACCGTAATGGCCAAATTCGAGCCATTGGTGGTATTGCCAAACGCAAATGCTCCCCCCGAGGTATGGGTTAAGGTATCGGGTCCATTCTCAAAAAACTGGATATCGAAATTATTGTTTTCAGCCCCAAAGAAAGCCTCATTATCACCATCATTATCGATATCCACAAACGTTGGTGCAGAGCGCCCCGTCCCGGTGTTGTTGGAAATACTGCTATTAAAGGGATTATCACTGCCTGTACGCTCAGTGAGTGTGGGACTCGTGGTTGAGCCCGTATTCTCAAAGTAACGGATGCTGCCATCATCATTAACAACAAAGGCATCATAGGTGCTACGACCCTCCAACCGAACAAAATCCAGGGAAACCCGGTTGCCATTGGAAGGGGCGTCACTGGCAACGGTAAATGTGAAGCCCGAAAAGGGATTAGCTGCTGCATTAAGCGCAAAGGTAGGGCTACTGACGCTACCGGTATTCTCGTAGTAATCGATGGTGTTGTAATAGCTGATAAACGAATCTAGATCGCCATCCCCATCAATATCCACAAAGGTTATGGTGGAATAGGCCCGGCTGAGATCAGCCGTTGAGGTGGCTTCGGTGATATCGATGCCAAAGACAGTATTCGCGCCAATGGTATCGCTGGTTGTGGTCGCGGCAAAGGTTGGTGTTGTTTTACCGGTACTCGAATCTGTGTTTTCGTAGTAGCGAATATTGCCTGCAACACTGCCAGTGAAAAGGTCTAAATCGCCATCGTTATCAATATCAACCAGCGAGGTAAAAGCAGATGTAACCGTCCCAATACCGGTGATGGTTTCATCCAGACTGGTTCCGGTATTGATGCTGTTGAAGGGGTTACTGGTGCCAGTCTGTTCTGTAAAACTGGGACTCGTTGCCGACCCGCTATTTTGGAAATAGCGCAGCGGGGTTGAACTACTAATATTGCCCAACAACCCATCCAGATCACCATCCCCATCCAAATCACCAAAAGTGACATTAGTCATTGCCCCAAAATCTGATGTTGTACCGGAGGGGGGAATCAGCGTAGTGCTTTTGGAGAAGATGGTAGCCATGACCGATGCGGGAGTAGGGGGTGAGAGGAAGAGGAGTTAGGAAGACCTGCCGATTATGGTAACGATTCTGGGTCGGAATGGGAATGCTTTGCAACGGTTTCTTGCGGTGGGGCGGAGACGGGGGGCGATCGCAAGGGTTGTGGTTGCACAAACGTAATGTGATGGCAAATTTCGTCGCTTCTAAACCCGAGGGCTGTGGGACGACGTACCTGGGGCAGCAGTTGGATATCGTAGAGTTCTACGATAACACCATCAATTTGGAGCCAATGGTCAATATTGCCGGTGTTGAGGTTAATTACCATCAGACCACAGATGGCGCTGATGTTACGTTGCTGGAGTTGGTCATCGAGCGCTAAGCCCGAAAATGTTGCTTCATGACGGGGTTTGGAGAGACCCACGATGGCCCAATGCTCATAAAATGCCAGACCTCGCAGATAACCGGGACAAAAGGCTACAGGTTCAAAGGCTTGACGGGCGGGGTCAAAATAGCCAAACTCGCCCGTCCCCGAATTAAGCAACCAGAGGCGATCGCGATACCAACGAGGAGAATGGGGCATCGATAGCCCTGTGAGCACAATTTCATTACTGGCCACTTCAATAACGCAGCCGCCATCATGGCGATGCTGTCGCCAGCCTGCAATGATGTCAGTGTTACTGACGGCACTGACGTAAGTGGGGCGGCCATCTTGAAGCGCTAAGCCATTGAGGTGGCAGCGGTCTTCGGGGGCCAGCTTGCTGATAAAGGGGGGCTGCCAAACGGGGATAAAGCTACAGCGACTACTCAGGGTTCCCAAACAGCTATAGCGACTATTTACAAAAATAGGACGTTCAGAATAGGTGAGGGCAATGTCATGGATATCGAGATCGCCCGTCACATAGGACATCTGGGGCACAAAGCAGCGATCGTAGCCCCCGTCCGAGGCTTCGCCTTCAGCAAGGGTATTTTCAAATTGCCAGACCTGGTAACGACAGCTCAGGTAAAGACGTTGGCTGGTGGCATAGAGTCCCATGGGGCGATCGAAGAGTCGCTCAAAAATCGAGAGATCACCATTGGGCTTAAGACCGACCAGAAACAGCCGATTAGTCTGGTAGGTGGTGAAGACGAAACTTAGATGCTGCTCATAGAGCCAGGGAATCAGGTGGCGGGAGCAGGTGAAAGAAACAGGAGGTGGGGTAGCTTGGGTCATACTCGATCATTCTCTGCTTCTAAGATAAAGGCGGATCAGCACCGGACAAAACGGTTGCTCAGAGATTCAGACTAGCCAATTTTCTAGCGACAAACCTATCAACCCGCTTAAATTCACGATGATTCGCGGTCAAGTGGCAGGAGTTCCACATCACCACAACCTACCATTTGTGAAGTGTCAAGAATAGCTCAGGAGAAAATGTGCTCTGGTTGTGAACCTCTTTTTCCCTAAGCAGACCATAGTATTCCTCTTTGCTTAGCCCCAGATGGAACTGATTATTGACTGTATCGATAATAAAGTAACCCGATTTCTCAGCATCAACTTTTCCCGTTTCTGGACGTTCAACAAAGACCTTCCCAAACACAATTTGGTTACTCATACCCACTTCAGTGATATCACCCAGCAATGCCCTACCATCGGAACGGCCAATATATGACTCACTGGCAATGTATCCATTGGGTAACGTCACAGAAGGGCCATCA
>JAAHHN010000082.1 GCA_010672165.1 Spirulina sp. SIO3F2
GGCTCGGCATGATGCATTTGGGCTTTACAACCCCCCTCTGGAGATTTGATGGCTGTGTTCAGCTCTGGGCAAGGCTCCTGAGACGGACTCCCTACCGATGGGCTTAAATCGGATTAGTTGGAAACTTTTCCAATATTGTGTGTTTCCAACACAACTTTGAATAAATGCCCTACCGATGGGCTTAAATCGGATTAGTTGGAAACCATTTGCCATAGAACTGGCTGTAGGAAATTCTGACCATAACAAACCCTACCGATGGGCTTAAATCGGATTAGTTGGAAACAAAACAAATAGAAGCAAACCATCAAATCCTGTATGATTCCCTACCGATGGGCTTAAATCGGATTAGTTGGAAACTGGTATGAACCATCTTTATGCTCAACGAATCCAAGCCCCTACCGATGGGCTTAAATCGGATTAGTTGGAAACTCTATGTGATCCGCCAAAAGCTTACGAGTATCTTCAGAATACCCCCCTACCGATGGGCTTAAATCGGATTAGTTGGAAACTGGCTACAGTAGCCAACAAAAACATGCATAAACGAAACCAACCCTACCGATGGGCTTAAATCGGATTAGTTGGAAACATATCATATGCAGCAAGTAATGCAGTGAAGATAATGAACCCTACCGATGGGCTTAAATCGGATTAGTTGGAAACAAGCAGATCGTACGACCAACCGAATGCACATCGTAGTGTACCTTCCCTACCGATGGGCTTAAATCGGATTAGTTGGAAACTTTTCGTACATGGAGTGGTCAAAATAAAAATCGTAACCGCTCCCTACCGATGGGCTTAAATCGGATTAGTTGGAAACCTTCCAGATTTTTACACCGCAAGAGATGCGCCATCATGCCCTACCGATGGGCTTAAATCGGATTAGTTGGAAACTAGACTCGCACGAATGTGTTCCACGTCTTACAAGAGGCGAGCCCCTACCGATGAGCTTAAATCGGATTAGTTGGAAACTTCAGCGATACCGAGAATTGACTTTGCCTGTGCAGCAGTTACCCTACCGATGGGCTTAAATCGGATTAGTTGGAAACCTTTTCTCCCTCTCCGCTTTCTGTCGCCCTCCTTTACCATCGATAAAGACTTTTATGATGCCTCTTTTACTTGCCACAGTTTGAGCCTGCCAGGCATCGCCTCAAACGGCAGCGATCGCGCCCCTTCCAAACACCAATGCCATTGATCGGGCATTGCCCAGTCGCTCTCAGCATCTCTCCGACAATCAACTAATTCCACAGCACCAACAATGCCACCACAAGGCAGATCTGTCGGGATAGTTGCACCAATGGCCTCTGCTAACCATTGGTGGCCAACTTTGTCATACGCTTTCCCAGCGTGAACGTAGAGCAGTCCCCGATAATCGGTTGCCCAATTCCGATTCTCAACATTCTTATTCAACTGGGTTATTGCCCAAGCCCACGGTTGTTTGATTGTGAGGGCGATCCGTGGCTTTTGGACAGTTAGTAACTCAAGATCACTGCTCTTAAAGTAGTTGAAATCGCCATCAGAAAACCTGACTTTGATCATCGATACTCCGGCCCTTGGTGTAACGGGTTCCACCACCCCTTTTTTGTTAATGAATTCAGCCCATTGTGATGGTACTGAGTCCTTTACTTTAACTTGGACACCACATCTCCACTTTGAAAGTCCTAAGTGTTTCATCTTGAGCAGACCTCTCTATAAATTTTTGCGGCGGCCTTCCAGGCTTTGCGGCATTCAGGTACGTCAAACCAGCCGATGTGGCACTCTTGACTAGGTATGTCGAGTTCTTTTGCCATACGCTTGTAGGCTTCCTTTCGACTCAGCCAACCTTCCTTCCAGATGCGATCAAAAAGTGCATGGACATGTTTCCGGGCATTACGAATTTCAGTGTTAGCAAGGGTTCCTTTTGGCACACTTCCACCATCGTGAATACCTACCCTTGCATCGCAATTAGTGCAACAATAAAGATTTCCTTTGATTAGTCTTCCATAAAATTCTGCATTGCTTTTTTTGATAACCTCTGAGCCACAAAATCGGCAAGATTTTGGGATAGGTGGATGCCGCTTTACCTTCCTTTTTTGATTACTCATTGAACTGAGGAAAGAACGCCAGATAAGGCTCTAAATCAGTTTTTGCTTTTGTAATTGCCTCGTCAAGATCAGCTTCTGCAATAGTTCCAAATGAACCAATGCGAATTTCTACACGCCATTGATCTGTCTCATCATGCCAGGCTATTACTTTAGGGCAGCTCCTAAAATTAGCATCCTTATCCTTATTCAACCTGCCGACGTAACCAGGATATCCATTGACGCTCAACTCTTGCCAAACCAAATTCGGCCAAGTGCTTTGGAGTTTCCAGAGTGGGGAAGACTGCTTATCAATCCACACTTTTACAGCTTCTAAGAGGAGAGTCTCATCTGAATCATAAATACGCCTGTAGATTTTTCCCTGATATTCAAGAGGCTTTCTGTCAAAAAAATGTCCAAAACTTTCTTCACTAGGGGATAGGAGTGTAACTGAAACGATCGAGCTATTTGGTTTGCAAAATTCTATCTTCCAGCCTCTATATTGATAGTGACACTCACACGAAGATTTTTGCCAGTATTGTCCCATTTTATGAGGGTCAAACTTTATAAAGGTCTTCTTGGTATCCATTAGCTTATCAATGCCTGTTCATTGGCACAGCGATAGCCGTTCACATAAGATTCAGACTTACCCTGCATTGTTTCCCGGTTCTGGGCATGAACCCAACCCAGAACGAATTTGTCAGACTCGCTGTAGTTGTCTTTGGGGGGAGGTGGCAACAGTTCCCCAGCGACTACGTAATCTGACCAGTCAATTTGCTCAGGACTAGCAATCGGTTGTTGCCTGGAGGTGATGCTGACGGGTCTGAGATGATTGCTGGCGTGGGCATCAGGGCTGGTGTCCTGTGCATCCCGATCTTCTTCTGGAGAGATACCGAGCATCGCACACCATTGATAGCGTTTGTGATAGGTCAACAGTGAACCATATTGTTGCGGGTCTGTGACGTCACTAGGTAAGGGGAAGCGACTGGCCTTGGACTCCCCTGATGTGTGCCAGAGTTCTGTTACCAACAGCAGACCCTGCTCTGACGGTTCGGTGGTTTGGATGATCAGGAGACCTTGGGCAGCTAACTTATCGACAGTTGCCGCCTGGATATCAGCCAGATCTGCATACTGGTAGCTGTACTTTTTTTTAGTGCGTTGAGAATAGACCTCAGCGGTTTTGTTCTTGGGGATGGTTTCGAAGCTCTTACGAGCGTCACAGAGGGCTTTGATGAGGGCTTGCATTTTGAATAGATGGGACTGGGATATGTTTTCTGAATGGTGGTGAATCAGAATTCAAACCAGGGACTGGGAGATTCAGCTTCGATTTCCCTCCGACGCTTGGCGACCAAAGCCCCCAGGTAACGTCGGCGAGAAATGGGTTTGATAGCGTAGATGCGATCATTGACACCAAGAGCGATCGCATCTTTGATCTCTTGTCCTGCGTTAGCCCAGCCAAACAAGAGGCTTATTTCACCGTCTTCCATGTCTTGCACCTTGATGGCATAAAACTGTTTGGTGGTAGTTTTAACCTCGATCAACTCAGGAGCAGGGGTGGAGGTGTGCTGAACCATACTTAATTTGCTATTGATTCAATAAATATATTGTATATCATGGTTTATTTATTTTATCAATAGCTCTAGATATTTGGGCTTGGTTTCTGAAACCAAGCCCAAGAGCCTATAATGAACGGGTCAAGGGTCTACCATTCAAGTGTTACAGATATGTCATCAAATGAAGAAAGTATCGATAAGCAATTCATAACCACGGTCTTAGTGAGATATCTGCACCAGCAACGGCAGGCTAAAGGACTAAGCGTAATGGCTTTTGAAAAGGAAGTTGGTCTTCCTTTAAATTCAATTCAAAATCTTGAGAAAGGCAGTATTCCATCACTTATTCGCGTTATCCAAATCATCCGAGGAACAGGTTGTTCTTGGGCTGAATTTGGTAGGATGATTGATCCAAAATCCATTGATCCTGACCCCACTTTGTCTGCACCTCTACATGAACTAGAGGTGGTTCGCCGCTGGATTTTTATGCAACAGGAGAAGGCGCTCAATATTCCTACTTTGATGCAGCGAGAAAACATTGAAGAGGTTGCTGCTAAAAGTAAAATTTCAACAGTCTTGGCGCAGAAAGTTCAACAAGGAGAACCGATCGAAGTTTTGTTGGTAGGGAAAGTTGATGACCCTGATTGCCAAATGAGCTGGGAGCAGTTGGGGCTTTTTGCCATTACCCTTTCCCCCTCGCCAATGGGTGCTCCCATTGATTTAAATACCTGGGCAGACAAGTTACGTCAGGGGGCGAAAATTCAGAATGCGGCCGAGGCGACACAGTCGTCCTCCGTAGTTGACGAGCTTGCTTAAGGAGCGAATCTCAACTGCCCCACCCCAGTATCCTTTCGCTTTATAGACAACCTCGACAAATTGCTCGGGGTTTTGTTTTGCATTTGCGAACAAAATTTGCTTGTATCTATGCAGCTCATCAGGAAAGTGAAAATCGTCCTGTTTAGACCCAGTCCAATATGTTTTTCCTCCCTCGTAAAACTGTTCAATTGAGGTTGAGCAGTAAAGTCCTAAATCGGTATCCATAGCCACAATGGCTCTAGAACAATCTTCAGATGGAGTATTGCAATAGATTTCAATTTCTTGATCTCTAGAAGGCAACCGACTCAAAATTGAATCTCGCTTGATATCTGGTTGTCTTTCAAATACCAAGGGGTGAGAAAATTGGGAATCAAGCCCCAGTACTCTCACCTGACGCACTGGTGCGATCTGCTGCTCCTCCCAGAATGATGCAATAAGTTCGCAATGATTTAGAATCCACGAATGTCCAACCAGACAACGGATCTCTAGGGTTTGGGGTAGAGCGAGATAGTTTAAGTAAACCCCTTCCAGAGATACTTGTAAGACTGATTCCAGGATTTGAATAAAAGATTGCATACTTACATATCTCTATTAGATTTGCTTCAGTATATCGCCTTTTGTTTTCATGTCCTAATAACGCAATAGCTCTCACTAAATCCAGCTAGATCAAGGGTGACAGCCAATCCATATCCGTGAATTCACGTAAAATTACACCGTCAAGCAACTTGAATTGATCTAAAACCGATCTTGAATTGATCCTAAAGCCGATCCCAAACTCGACCCAATAGCCCGAATCATCCTCGATTCACATCAACCCACTGTCTCACCCATACCCGTGCCTGAGCTAACGTGGGCGGGAATGGTCGCAGCTCAAGGAGATCGCAAAACCGGATTGAAGCCACCAACCCTTTTGGCGAACAGATTGTGGCTCCGATAATAAAACTGCTTTCGTAATATTGTTCACCAGTAGTGCGATCGACTCCAAGCATCGGATGGTAATCAGGCCAGCCCCAGCCCCAAATGCAGGTTTGCCAACCGCGATAATCCAGATCACGGCGATCCTCGCACCACTGACACCATGTTGCAACCCCAACTGGACGCACAGGCTGAGTAATTCGCGGCCAGTTTTGGACATTGGGTTGTAGCCCATCTTGGTTATGGGGTGGGTATAAGCACCAGGGAGGATGTTCTGCTCTGTAAGAGGGGAGCTGGCGGGGAATGATGGGCTTATGAATTATAGACTCACAACCTAAAATTCGCCGCCCTGCGCCTGGTCTCGGGGTTGTAGGTGTTGGTCGTTGTTTCTCGAAACGGCCAACCCGCTCGACTCATAGATGCCGTGGGCGTAGGCCACCACGAACAGCCTTTCCCGTGTGTGTGGCGCACCCACGGAACACGCTGATACAATCGACCACTCAGCATCGAACCCGAGCGCGGCCAGCTCCCAGAGTACTGTCCCCATATCTCGCCCGTTGTTGATGGCAAGCAAATTTGGCGAGTTCTCCAATATGAGGTAACGAGGTCTACCTTGGCGAACCAATCGGATGATTTGGTAGAACAATCCAGAGCGTTTATCCTTGAGTCCCCTTGCTTTTGGGTTGGCATTGGAGATTCCTTGGCAGGGGAAGCCCGCTGTGACAAGGTCGTATTGACCGGGTTGGATATTAAAAGTGCGGATGTCGTCATGAACTGGAATTCCCGGGAAGTTAGCTTTTAAATCGGCATGGCGACGGGGATCGTTTTCAACGAATTGTAAGGTTTCAATTCCTCCAACCATTTGTGCAGCCAGAGTAAATCCACCAATGCCACTAAAGAGATCAAGGTGTCTAAGGGTCATTGGATATCCAGGGTTTATAATTCAACTTATCAAGCAGTCGAAATAGAAGAGTCGTAAATTTATAGAACCACAAAGCCTTCTTGATTTCAGGTTTGAACTCCACAATGCTGCTGTTGAGATCGCAAGCATTATCGATTGCAGTTGCTCCACCCCAGACAACTCGACCTGTGTAAAAACTAGCTTTTTTAACAAGGGATAGAAGTTCACTGTATGCTGTTTCATAATCTATCTCGTTATTCCAAAGGCGTTCGTCAATCTCCTCAAAGTTCGTGAAGAGAGTCCAAAAAATTTTGTAATCTTGTTCTGTGGGTTTAGCTATTTTCATTGTTTATTGCCTCATATTTAAAGCCCATAATCCATAGGGACTCATCTAAGTGTTTAAGCGTCACCCTATCTGCCGCGCCACTTCATTGCCCCACACATCCCAACCGTCATGACAATCGCGGGCAAACAGTTCAATCCGCTGCGCATTGGGGAAACGTTGTTCTATCAGTTGGTGAAAGATTTCGGGCTTCTCGCTGTGCCTGGGTGGCCGTTGCTCTCGTACAAGAAGGCTGCTTTCTTCTTCTACCAATGTGTATTGGTTACGGGGACGTGGTTGCTGGTTGCACATTTGTCCTCGTACTCCAAGAGCAAGGAATTCACAATCGCTTAGTCCCCATGGCCCAGCAACAGCGGCCGGCTTATCATTCTTGGTGAGTTTGCCCCACACCTTGTCGATGCGGATAAATCGGAATCCCCAGGCTTTAACAACTTGGCAGGCTTCAGGCATGAATGAACCTGTGAACCAGAGAAATAGAGCAGCGTTAGTAGCTGCGATCGCGGCCACCGGAATAGCACAAATTTCTTCAACGGTGAGGGTGTCGTAATCCAGTGCCCCAAACTGTCCGTGCCGGGGGCCACGACTGCCATATTGCCAAGGGGGGTCAGCCAAGATGACATCGTAAGGGCCAGGGGGAAGTTGCCATTGTTGGGCAAATAGATCAAGCTGGTTCATGCGACCTCTATTTCTGGCATTATCGCTTCGTATTCAAAGCCCACCACCCAAGGTTCTTCACTTAGCTCTTTCCCTTCAAAAAAACGTGCCAGAAACTGGGTGGGGGTCAGCTCTGGATAACCTTCAAGCTGGCAATCTTCCCATGTCAGCTTACTTAGAGGCGATCGCCCCAAACCGTTGAGCTTGAGCCAACCGATTTGCTTCCCGCCATAGCAACGTTGTTTGTCCACGGCGGGCAAGATCCGTCCTTGTTCCAGGTAAGACTGCATGATTGTGGCGGTGCGCGGCGACCAGAACCGGCGAGTTACAGACTTACAACCCTTGGGAGGAAGGCGATCGCTTGTCCAACCGAAACTAATGGGGAGCGCAGGCTGCTGTGTGGCAGCGAGTTGGCTGAGAGATATTAGCGGCTCTATATCTTGAATGATATGACCAGGGATGAGGTTAATGTGCTGATTCGCCTCATGGTTCAATTCTAAAGAGAGTTGCTGGATTGGCTTAGTCATACTCCACTCTCAATACTCTCCAATTGATCAAGTGTCTCACCAAAATTTTGTGGCGGTTTTTTCTTCTGTGGCTCAGGAAAACTTTTAACCGCACAACTGCTTGCCATTACCTGAGCTTTGGGATTGTACGGGGGGAACTCCTTGGGCTTCTTTGCTGAAGGTAGGGTAGGAACAGGATTGAAAGCGTCAGGGGTACGGCTGGCTTCGGTGTATAGCTCGATGAACTGTGCCTCGATCCGCTGTCGCTCCCAGTTGTTGTCAATCCGTCCCAACTCGTATAATCCTCCGAGTGTTTGAATTGCTTTCTTTGCAGGTTCATCCAAGTTGGTTTCATTTAATTTGCGGGGATTAGTCGCTTCCTGGGCAGCAATCGACCACTGCCTAAGTGCTCGTACTTTCACCGAGCCAGTGGCAAAGCCTAGAAGTGTTTCTGCAGTGGGCATGAATGCTTCATAGGCGATCGCCCGCTCCACGGCATCCTGTAATTGCTCATTAGTCAGGCTAGAAAGGTGGCGATAGTAAGCATGGGTCGCCAGTTCCAAAACTTCAGGGGGCAGAGTTTTACCAGGGTTGTACAAAACGAAGATCTTGACGTAAATGTCTCCGAGGAAATTTTTATCAAGCATTACGAATCTGCCAAGGCTTCTCTGGCCTGGTGCTTCATGGTTTCAAATGCTAGGTTTACCGGAGCGTTGAGCAGCAGTGCCCCACGCTCTCGGAATTCTTTGAGGTAGGCAATCGGGTCAGCATGTCGAACTTGGCCAGAGTGAAGCTGCTTAACGTATCCGGCAGCCATTGCCCTGGCGTTCCCCTGCGGATTTTCCTGGGCTAGCCGCTGGCATAGCTCCCCTTGAAAACGCACCATTTCGTCAATATCGGCAAAGTAGCTGGTCGTGGGTTGCCCGTGCGATTCCGCGTGCGCTTTCTCCCTTCGCCATTGCAGGATCAGGCTTTTGAGGGTTTCAATGCTTTTGCCTGGTCGGCGGCGATCGGCGGCCATATTCCGTAGACTTTTCTTGGCGTCTAGCTCTGTTGGTGCCTGACGTTGGTAATAGGGGGTTTGGGCTAATCGCAGGCGATGCCATTCTACTAACTCAGGCGATCGAGTTGGGTCGGTGATGAGATGGTGCAGTTCAGTATCGACTTTGAAGTCATGGCTAGTGTATGGCAGTGATGTGTTTATGGGACTGATACATCCGTTAAATTGGGCAGCATGAGTTGATTGGTTCAATTTCTGGTGGTGACCGCTGGAAGTTGAACTTTGAGAACACGAAAGGTGACGACAGAGTGATAGATAGGCCGCTTGTGATGCTAAATACTCACCAATCACCTCTTTAGTTTCAGAAATTCCTTGCCAGTTGTTTAATTCGAGCTGCTCAAGATCGTGTGCTATAACATCCTTAAGATTGGCGATCGCTGTTTCTAGACGATGTTTTGTATCACTGAGTTGACTCATGCCATTGCCCTCATTTTCAAAACTGCACAAGCATCATAATCGTCTGGATATTGTTGCCCTCCACCGAACCCTATAGGCTTGCTCCGATTGATAGTGTGATTGACTGAGACCGGGATCGCACCAACATTGATCAGTGCCTGCGCCACTTTGTTAAAGAACCGCAGGCAATTTTCATGACTTAGGTAGCGAATCAGCGCAGCACTGGGAGTTTGTGTTGCCTCGTTAGACTGAAAGGCTACGGCTTGCGAGAAGGTTTTATAGGTAATGCCCTTCAGCTCTTGCCCCTTCACTGTGAAGGGCAATGCGTTTACACCCCTCGGAAGTTGCACACCGAGTTTACGTTGGTAAATTTTGATCTGCTTTGGGCGCACCCGAGATATTCGCCCAAACATAAAGGTGTATCTACGGTGCTCTACTCCATAACAATTTTCTCTAGCAGGCGATAGAGTTACGGTCATGAAACCACCTCCAACTCAGCTCCCATTTCTGTAGTGGTTTCAAGCAGCTTTTCAAGTGGTCCTTTGTTGAGCATGAATTCCATTGCGGCCTTCGTTAGCTGCTCAATCAAGGCTGTATTACCCTCGAATTCCAGGGTCAAATTGGTCAGCTTGATTGTTTCAGAGCTATTGGGCTGACAGATAGAACCATTGATCGTCACAGCACTGATTTCCAAGAGCTGATTGAGTGTCACCGCAGAAACACTTAAGTCCTCTCCTAAACAACGCCGCCATCCAATAGGCGCTTGAGCGCAGGACATGGCGTAGTCTGCGATCGCTTGCATTTTGACGATCACCTCTCGTGCAGGCTCTGTGGAATGGGTTGTGCGTGACCAGGTGGATTTGCTGGAAGTCTTGCCTTGAGACAAATCCTCTTCCCCATACTCCTCAGCCCACTTGATAACCCATTTGGTTGAATTGCCTTTTGCAGGTTTGGCTTCAATTGAAGCAATGTTGTCAGCCTCTTGTTTCATGACTGCCCCTGTGCAAGCTGCATTACTAGGGACTTGAAATATTCCACCTCTTCTTGTAAGCGCAATCGTTCTTGGTTGAGCCAGATCACTGCACGGCTTTTTGCAAGTCCGTGCTTGTCTGAGACTTCTTCAAGCATCTTGTGCGCTTCGGTGGGGATCGACAAAGATTGGTATTCGTACGCCATGTGTCTCAATGTCCGTATAAATATTCAAAATAATTATATTGTTTTTTGGGACTATTTAAAATATATTTATGTTATAGACTTCGCGTGAGGCATACTGAAATTGAGTACGGCTGAATGGCAATCGCACCAGCAGTTCTCTGGATACTGACAAACTTAATCAATTCACCCATCAACTGTCTGTTGAGCAAAAATGCATGTGTTCTTCACGTCAGATTGTGGAAATTTTAGGGTTATGAGGAGGGTGCCTACTGGCGATTGCTAGAACTCAATGCAATAAATTTATTTGATTTATAAAAATAAAAGGAATATCGTAATGTCTATTGAATCAACTCCACAAAAAACTTTGATGCTTGCAGTCAAAGAATTTCTTGAGCAAGAACAGCAGTATGAGCTTTTGCTTGAAGTGTTACGCCGGCATCGTGAAGACTTACCCATTGAAGTAGCTCAGCAATTTGCGCTTTACGAAGCCACGCTTAAAACCGCCATTGAACCGCCACAACTCGCCATTTGTGCTTAGTCATGCGCTGTGGTGTTTTGCGAATTGCTTGCTTTTCTTTGTAAGTGAGTGCTTGGGGGCGCATGATCACAGACTCAATCAACCATCGCCAAAGCTGCTGCTTGCGATCGTTTTCAAGTCTATGCCAAAAATGAGGTTTGCCAACGGTTGCTGCAAGTGCTTCCAATTTGTCAGCTTTTTCGGCTGTACCTTCACGCTCGATGCGTTCAAGCTGTTTAATTCGCTGACTTAAATCTTCAATGGCTTGCTGTATCTCAGGTACTGAACCAGGAATTCCTTTGAGTTCAGCCAGCCGTTTATCAAGTTCTTGAAGTTCTGGTGAGCGATCGCTGGTTTTCACTGTTGCCAATTGGGCAATTTCTTGTGCTTTTTGTACCAATAGCCCAATCACGATCGTTTCAGCTTCTGATTTTTTGAGGTAGGCTTTTCGTTTGCAGTGCCCATCTCGGTATTTTGCACACTGATAGTATCGCTCACCTGTTTTACTAGCTGCACCTGCAATCTTCAGTACTCCGCCACACTCGCAGCGGATTAGTCCAGACACAGGATATTTTTGGGCGTTTTTAGAACCAAAACCCCGCCTTTTCCGGTTGTTTTCCAAAACTGTCTGAATCTGCCGCCATTCGTCTGGGTCTATCAGAATGTCGTCATGCGTGTTCTCATGGATAATCCATTCACTCTCAGGCAACCGCTTGTTTCCTTTGCGACTCCGGTGGCGAGTGTGTCCACGCAACACCGGATTCTGTAGCCAAGTATTGAATCCAGACGCATTCCAGTGAAATGACGCTCGGATAACCTTAACCCGCTCCAAGTCAATTTCGTCGCTTTCTTTAAATTCGTAAATTTCTGTCGTTTCTGGAGTCGTCGGCGCGTCAGTAGGGTAGCGTTTGCCAATTAATTGACACGCTCCCTGCAAGCTGCCTGCTTCAAAAAATGCAGCCTTGAACTTGAGTGCAAGCTGATAGTGAGAATACTGAGGGTACTCCAGCACTGGCTCATTGTTGAAGCAGTAGCGACTATCCCTAACAGTGTATCCGAATGGGGCTGTCCCGTGAGGTTTGCCCTCTTTCTGACGTAGCTTCACTGAGCGATTAACCCGCTGCTTCAATCGGATCAATTCGGACTTGCCCATCAATACTTGCACCTCTGCCAAGAATTGTCGGGATGGATCGGCAATGTCTATTTTTCCGTCCAGCTCCCATAGTTCGCCGTTGCAAGTATTCAGTCGCTCAACAACCTCCTCAAAGCAGCGTGACAGAGCAGTTAGCCGAGTAATATCCTTGATCAATAAGCCACGATACTCGCCTGACTCAACCGCCTGCAATCCCCTATCAATATCTTCTCTATTGGGGTTGGAGCGGCTAACGATACAGGCCAATACTGTTGTAGCTCCATGATCTCGGAGCATTTGTATTTGCCGTCTCAAGGCTCCTGAATCATGCCCCTGTTCGTCAGTAGAGACACGGGCAAGTCCCAATAGCGGCTTCTGTTCTTTCATTTAAGTATTGTCGCCTATTGTGTGTCGGGGGGAGCAGGTGCAAGCCTGAATGGTGTCGCCGTAATAACCACAAGGGCAAGGGTTGGTGCTGGCAATTAGCGTAAACCGGGCAGGGAATTCTACAGACTGACGCGTCCGGGAAATGGTGACGTGACCGTCTTCGAGGGGCTGACGCAAGAATTCCAGCACATCGCGCTTAAATTCTGTCAGCTCATCTAGAAAGAGTACGCCGCGGTGGGCTAGGGAGATTTCGCCAGGGCGGGGAATGCTGCCACCGCCGACGAGAGATGGGCCAGAGGCAGAATGGTGAGGGCTGCGGAAGGGGCGCTCTTGGATTAACGTGCCGCGATCTTTAAGCAGACCCGCCACGGAATGAATTTGAGACACTTCCAGGGCTTCGTTGAAGCTCAAGGGAGGCAGAATTCCCGGTAAGCGCCGCGCCAGCATCGTCTTACCACTGCCAGGGGGACCAACAAAAATGACATTATGTCCACCCGAGGCAGCAATTTCTAAAGCGCGGCGAGCTTGGGTTTGGCCTTTGACTTCATGGAGGTCGGGTAGGCTACCCAGGCTGAGAGCGCCTTGAGTGGCCGTGTTGAGATTAACAGGTGGGTGTTCCTGGGGGCGATCGAGGAAGTCGGCCACTTGGTTCAGACCCGCAAAGCCATACACCTTAAGCCCTGAAACCACTGCCGCTTCTTGGGCGTTTTGCTCCGGAACCACCAGGCTGGTCATGCCGAGTTTTTGGGCAGCGGCGGCGATCGGCAATACACCTGCGATCGGCCGGAGGCTGCCATCAAGGGACAGCTCGCCTAAAAAGAGCACATCCCCCAACATCTGGGCATTGACTTGATCAGCGGCAGCCAAAATCCCCACCGCGATCGGCAGATCAAAGCTCGGACCCTCTTTACGTAGATCGGCAGGGGTGAGGTTAATCACGATGCTGCGCATGGGGTAGGCAAAACCGGCATTTTTCAGAGCCGCCTTGACCCGTTCGCGGGACTCTTGCACGGCGGCATCGGGTAAACCCACCACAATTGTTTTGGGCAGCCCTCCAGATACATCCACTTCGACCCCCACCTGGACGGCGTTGACACCGACAACTGCTGCGCTCCAAACCCTGGCTAACATTCTGCTTCTACTGGCAAACTACGTTCTGATTTTATCGGGAGATGAGCAATGATTGCGGACGAGTTGAGGTGTGGGAATGAGGGATTTTCCAGTAAAAGCCCTGTAAAGCAAGACTTTTGTATTACATTCAGGCAATCTAAACTGAAATTAATAGAAAATTAGCTTTTTAATGTGTTTTATACACTTGAAATCGCAAACTTTATAGTTCCAAGGTTCTTGAGTATTTTTACTTACTACGTAACTAAAATACCCTCGATTTATGCTCCTCGGTTTGACAGTTTTCTTTATCGCTGAAGTGTTTGCATTCCTCTGTCTGATAGCCAATGTGGCTGAGCCAATATGCATAGACGAGTAAGCTGAGATGACTCATTGTAGCGAAACGTATCTATTGCTGATGCTTGAAACTGTGTATGTTCAAGCCATCACCTTTAACGAAGCTTTACATTACTTTTGAAATTTTAAGAAGAAATTTTATTCTTGTCGTTTTGTCTCCGTAAAATTACGGAAGTGGCGATCGCGATCCCCTTGGATGCTCTGGGTGCAATGAAAAATGCATCACCGCGATCGCGCTTGTAATCTACCCCGTCCAGAGCAATCGGTTGATAGCTGACATCACGCCTTAGATGTTCCACCATAGACAAATGTTACGCTAGAGACAGCCTAAGACTAATGATACTGAGCGATGTATTGCTCAATTGCTGACTTGATTATCTGAGCATAGTTGTGATGCATCATCCACCCACTGACCGCCCTGCCCAGCTTCTATTCCGTATACCACTGGGGCGTCGCTGGCGACGATGCTTTAGCCATTGGTCGCTGAGCCACAAGATTCTGGCAGGTTATGGCGCGGCCTTTACCGTCACCGCCGCAGGCATCATTGCTGGTTTCTTAATCTGTAAACACACTGAACATGAAGCCCATTATGTGCATATGGCTGTTATGGAGGATTTAGAACGGGTAAGCGATTTCCAGGGCAGTTTGGCGGAATTGGTGGTGCATAAAAATGCACTGCTGGCCTCATTTGACCCGTTAGCAACCAAAGTTCACCCCAACTTTGTCCCAGAATGGCTTCATTTTGTAGAGTTCCAAGCCCAGTTTAAGCAGAATTGGCAGGCCTTAAGCACCTCACCTGCCTTTGCTACCCTAGAGCAGCTGATGCATGAGCCCCGGCATACCCAGCACGCTGGGCAGGGCGACCATGGCATTTCAGCTCACGTTGATGCCCATGACTCACATCACTCTCACGAGACTGATTCATCCAGTGAGCAGGCCCACCCGTCCCATCAAACTTCTCTACCTAGTGAGCATGCTCATCACTCTCACGAAGCTCCTACGTCCAGTAAACATGCCCATTCCGCTCATGGGAGTGTTCCGGCGAGTGCATCTCAAATGACGATCGCCAAAGATATGATGATTCATCATGGCCCAGCCATCGCAAACTATATTGAGCAAGTCGATGCCCTGAAAAAGGACATTAATCCCGCAACGATCTCACCAGAACAGTATGCCCTCTTGCAAGCGAGCCTGCGAGAACTGGATCATAGCCAATTAATGAACAATTTAGACCATTTGATTGGCGACACAACTGCGTTATCTCAAGCCGTCAAAGATGAACACATGATGGCAATGGCCTCTCTCGATGCAGCTTTGGGAGCACAGATGCAACTCCTGTTTGGCAGTTTAATCCTCTCAGGGGTAATGGGTCTGTTGCTCATTATGTTGATCACCCGTATTTTGCTGCGCCCCTTAAAAGACATTACGGCGATTACCCAACGCTCCATTCAAGAAGGCAATTTTGATTTAACCGTACCAGTCAGAAGCCAGGATGAAGCGGGGGTCTTGGCCCAAACATTTAATGAATATATGCTGTTCGTGAAGCAGTTGCTTTCTCAAAACACAGCCTCCCATCAACAGGCAGAAAATCAGCTTAACGATAAGCTGCAAACCACAATTCGAGAGCTGCAAAATACCCAAAGTCAGATGCTTCAAGCTGAAAAGATGTCTAGCTTGGGTCAAATGGTAGCCGGCGTTGCCCATGAAATCAATAATCCCGTGAGTTTTATCCATGGCAACTTGCACCATGTTCAAGGCTATGCCCAGGATTTGCTCCATTTGGTGCAGCTCTACCAACAGCATTACCCGAATCCAGTGGCGGAGATTGCTGCTGAGACCGCAGAAATCGAACTGGATTTTATCCAAACCGATTTGCCCCAGACCTTGGCTTCGATGCGATTGGGGAGCGATCGCATTCGAGATATTGTTCTCTCTCTGCGGAATTTTTCCCGTATGGATGAATCAGAGGTTAAAGCGGTTGATCTGCATGAAGGCTTAGACAGCACCCTAACGATTTTGGCCCATCGCCTCAAAGCTTGTCCGGAGCATGCTGGCATTGAAGTGGGAAAACAATATGCTGCCCTGCCCCTGATCACGTGTGAGTCTGGGTTAATCAATCAGGTTTTTATGAATATTTTGGTAAATGCCTTGGATGCGATTGAAGCTCGACTTCGCCAGCAGCCCCCAAATTCCGTCTATCGGGGGCAAATCACCATTAGCACCGCCTTGATTCAGGATGAACAGGGTGTGGAAATTAGTATTGCGGATAATGGCCCAGGCATTCATCCGGAAGTCCAAGAGCGCATTTTCGACCCGTTCTTCACCACTAAGCCCATTGGCAAGGGGACGGGGATGGGCATGGCCGTCAGCTATCAAATCATTACCCAGCAGCATCATGGTCAATTGCTCTGCCATTCAATACCGGGCCAAGGTACAAGCTTTATTATTCAGCTTCCGATCAAGCAGAGACTCTGTGCGCTCGTCTAGAAGCTCAAGCCAACTCAGCTTTGACAAAAAAAGAGACGTGTTTTACGTCTCTTCCTGCTTATATTGTTGAGGGTATTGCTCAGCCCTAGAGCACCGGACTTATTGCTTTATCAACGTCTAGGGGCTTGATGAAGAACATCTTAATCAGTTCAAACCCGTTGGAGATGTAGTAAGGCAGCTTTTGAAGCAGCTTGAGGGGAGCGGGCGCATCAGAATTGGCGATCGCAGTCAACTGCTCATTATTCTTCACGCAGATCTCTAAGGAGCCATAGAATTCCGGTGCATTGACATCTAACATAATCGGGAACACCCGAGCGGCGGTCTCGTTGGTCTTCTCAATTACATATTTGTCGTATTCCCGTGCATCTAAACCAAGAGCGCCGTAGAAATCCTTGCGCTGCACATCATTGAGATACATGGTGGCAAACACCGAAAGCAAGAAGAAGCGACACCAGAGCTTGGCTTTCCAATCATTGAGCGTGTCGGGTTGAGCCCGCATCACAGCATCAAAGAAGTCCCCATGGCGGTTTTCGTCCTGACACCAATTTTCAAAGAAGTTAAAAATGGGATAAACCCGATTCTCAGGATGCTGCTCTAGGTGGCGATAAATCGTGATGTAGCGCCAGTAGCCGATCTTCTCTGAGAGATAGGTGGCGTAGAAGATAAATTTGGGTTGGAAGAAGGTATACTTTCGGCTCTTGGTCAAAAAGCCCAGATCCAACGAAACATCAAAGTCTGACATGGCTTTATTCAAAAAACCAGCATGACGTGCTTCATCTCGGGACATCAAGTTAAAGCATTCCGCCAACACCGGGCTGCGACCCTTGAGGCGACGACCTAACTCTTTGTAGAGCAAAAAGCCTGAGAACTCAGCCGTACAAGATCGCTCTAAAAATTCCACAAAGAGGCGGCGAGTTTCGCCATCAATATGAGCCCACGACTGCTCGAAATCTTCGCTGCGGATAAAGTGCTTCTGGTTATAGTCTGCACGAAATTCTTCAAGAATCGCTTGCAGCTCTGCCTCATTCACGGAGATGTCCATTTTCGCCATCGCGTCAAAATCTGTGGTGTAAAAACGCGGGGTGAGAATGGTTTCTTTAGCCGGGGCTTTAATACCGGGGCGAATCTCCTCGAAGGTGGGCTTGGTGGGGGTCGTTACCATGATTGATATAAGACTGAGATATTATGACAAACTCTAGAATGCCTGGGGGCAGCTCATTCGGAGATAGTTTCAGCTTGATATATCAAGGCGCTATCTCATAATGAAGAGTTGAATCAGGTCAAAAGATTGTTCTCCAGTGTACCAAGGGAGCTAGTGTACATTCTTGTCTTTATGTTAAGAGTTGCAACAAAATATCATGCACAAGGTAACGAGTCCCCCTTCACATGGCTCGAAACTCTTGCCGAACATAGCGATACCAATATCCCGCTAATTCTCGGGCTTGGCGATCGGCGGTCTCTGGAATGTAATACATGCGTCGAGGTCGGCCGCGCCCTTCAACTTTTTTCCAGTACCCTACGATCGTCCGTTCTTTTTCAAGAAATTTCAAAGCACTATAGAGTACTGTATCGGAGAGTCGATACACACCATACTCCTGTTCCAATCGACCGATCAGCGCGGTACCGTAGCATTCCCCTTCCAGAAGGATAGACAGAATATAGCAAACCGCCAATTCTTTATTGAGATAATCCGGGGGAGGATTATCAAAAAACTTATGGATGTCTTCAAATTTCATGGGTCTAATCCGTTGATGTTCGCAAGCAACTGGTCAAGATAAACGGGTCAAGATCCAAATGCAACAATTCCCGCCCCAATCACTCCAAATTAAGCATAGATGCCATATATCGAGCTAAGCCGCGCGGGCAGAGTCGATTAACCAGGCTAATGTGATTGGTTTAGGCCAGAAGATGTCAGCAACTGATGGTATATGAACTCAATACGGTAGACGCGGTTCCCTGAATATGGCGAAATGCCTCTGTTGTATGTCTAAACTTTATGCTCTTCAAATACCTTACCAAGGTGAGTTGGTTTCGTCATCTGCACTTTATCTGAATTTCCTGAGTTGAAACACGCTGCTCCCAACGTGAACTTCGGAAAGCCAGGCGGTGGAGCGGTATATGCTGATGGAATACCTTCCCAGGGCTGCTCTACAGAATCCGGTCAATTCCTCTTTGAGGAGACGAACCTGTCGTAATGGAAGTTCCAATAACCTTGTAAGCACTGTTGAGGAACAGTCTGAACCTGAATGGAAAGAGCTGAAAGCAGAGTTCCAACTCTATTTTTATCTTCACGGTTTGCCCGACTGCCTATCACAGCAAGAGCTCACTCAAATTGTTCAGGGCATTCATCTCATCAGATGAAGTACTCTAAGGAAGAGAAGACGGGATTGACAGCGTAACGATGAATGATAAGTCTGAATTGACAGCTCCCCTCTCTGCCCGAGTTCAGCAAGCCTCAACTGATCTACGCTGGGCAGGCCGGATTGGTTTTTGGGTACAACTGGTGTTGGGAGTGATTTCGACTGTAACGGTTTTGTTCTCCATTTCTATTTTCATTGGGGGTGAGGAGAATGCGGCGGCAAAAGGGGCGGAGTTTGCGGTGTTTTGCGCGATCTGTAGCTTAATTGCTTTGGTTGTGGGGATCTATTTTTCGTTTCGTTACATGCGCATTGCTGAACTTCTCCAAACTCCCAGTAGTGCTCAACGTCCGAATCGAGCGGATACGATTGGTGTGATTCGCATGGGATTAACGATTAATCTAGTAGGGATGATCGTGACGATTGTTGGAGCTGAGGCGATCGTTGGGATTGTGCTGGCCAAGTCCCTTGCCAATCCGCCAACGATTGTGGAAGACACATCGAAATTGGTTAATTCAATTGACCTGCTGGTTATTCAGGCCAACACTAATACGATCGCGGCTCATTTTTCTGGCATTGTCTCTTCATTAATACTTCTGAATCGGATTACCCGTTGATATGGGGGGTTAAGTCTAAGCAATGAATTCAACGCTTTCGTCTGCTCTCTCCAATTCACTGCTTAGGCGTTGGCTCGCCCTGCGCCATCGCTTGCCCCTGTGGTCAGGAAATCTAGCGATCACCAGTATTGTTGGCCTCAGTTTGCTTGCGCTTCGCTTCGCCGGGCTGCTGCAACTTTGGGAATTAGCGCTGTTTGATGTTTTGGTGCGAGCCCGCCCCCAACTGCCACCGGATTCCCGCATTGTGATTGTGGGATTTGACGAAGCTGACCTAGAACAATTGGGAGGGTGGCCAATTTCAGATGGCCAGCTTGCCCAACTCTTAGCGCTGATCAAAGCACAAGAGCCGAAAATGATTGGCTTGGATATTTACCGCGACCTACCGGTGGATGAAGATTATCCAGCGTTAGCCCAGGTTATGGAATCAACGCCCAATCTGATCGGGATTCAGCGGGTCATTAACAATCTCAATATCTTAGGAACGAGCGATCGCTCAGGTGTTGCCCCCCCACCGATACTAGCGGAGAAAGGACAGGTGGGCGCAAACGATTTTCCTCAGGATCTAGATGGCCGTGTTCGTAGAGGTCTGCTTTACTTACAAAGTCCAGAAGGTCAAACCGTATTTGGTTTTGCCTTTAAATTGGCTTGGGGTTATCTTGCTGAACAGGGCATTGAACCCAAAATGATCGATGACACAACTGGTGAGTTTAGCTTGGGGTCTGCTGTTTTTTTACCATTGGAGAGTTGGGCTGGGGGCTATGTTCGTGCGGATACTCGCGGCTTTCAATTATTAATCAACTACCGATCGGGCCCAAATTCTCATCAGCAGGTCTCTTTGGCACAAGTGCTCTCGGGTGAAGTTGACCCTGATATTTTCCACGATCGCATTGTCATCATCGGTTCAACTGCGCCGAGCTTAAAGGATTTTGAACTGACCCCTTACAGCAATCCCCTCCGGCTCCAGCGGGGGCGCTACGGCTTGCCCTGGTTTCATTACACACGTCAACCGATCGCCATGACAGGTGTGGAACTCCATGCTAACCTCACCAGTTTTTTGATTGATACGGCTTTAGGAGAGCGATCGCTCCTACGTAGCTTGCCAGAACAGGGCGAATGGTTACTCATTAGCCTCAGTATTGTGGTGGGCACAACCCTGATTGCCCGTTGGCGCACCATTGGCGATCTCGATCACCTGCTTCTATTCCAGACAATTACCGTTTGGTTACTGGGGTTTATAGTTTGGCTGGGAGTAGCCTATATTGCTTTCTTAGGGGGGTGGTGGCTGCCCCTGGTTCCAAGCTTGTTGGGCTTAAGTGCTGCGGCTGCGCTCAAAGTCGGGGCAACATTGCTGAATCGACTGCTGCGCTCGTATCAACAAATTGAAGACTATGCCCGTACTTTGGAACTTAAAGTTGAGGAGCGAACAGAGCAACTCCGTCAGCAAAACCAAACCCTTGAGCAAACCCTTGAGCAGCTCCAAACCGCCCAAGAACAGATCATTGCCCAAGAGCGCTTAGCTTCTTTGGGCTCATTAACGGCTGGTGTTGCCCACGAAATCCGTAATCCGCTTAACTTTGTCAATAACTTTGCTCATATTGCTGTGGAACTGGGCTCAGAGTTGGCTGAAGAAATTGGAACCCTATCCATTGCAGACCAGAGCAAAGCAGTTCTAGAGGATATTTTCTTAGACTTTCAAGACTGTATGGGCAATATTGCGCAAAATGGTCAACGAATTGAGCGAATTGTGGAGAGTATGCTCAGTCATACCCAAGCAGATGCGGGTGAGCCGATCGCCACCGATCTTAATGCTTTGCTTCAAGAGGCTTGGGATTTGGTGACCTACACGTTGCAAACTCAATACCCCAATTTTGAAATTGAGGTGAGAGCTGACTATGACGAGAGTCTCCCGCCCACGCAGGTGGTGCCTCAAATGGTTAGCAAGGCGTTGATGAACATGTTGACCAATGCCTGGGAAGCAATGGCTCGGCGAGCACAAACAGCGCCCGATGACTATCAACCCCGTCTCCAACTCACAACTCAGGCGACAGCACAGCAGATCACGCTCGCCATTCAGGACAATGGAGAGGGGATTGCCCCAGAAATTCGTAACCAGATTTTTGATCCGTTTTTTACGACCAAACCAACAGGTGAAGGGACTGGATTGGGTTTGTCTCTAGCTCACCAAGCGCTCGTTGCGGGTCATCAAGGGGCGATCGCGGTGGACTCTAAACCCAACCACTCCACCCAATTCACCATTACGTTGCCGATCGTTGCTCAGGACATATCGCTAGAGGATGACTCTGGACAGGGGCGATCGCCCCAACGAGCCAGCAGTGGCCCGTCCGCCCATATTTTTGAAGTTGAAATGGAGTCGGATAAAGCCACAGCCCCATCTGAGCAGCTTGCTGATATCCCCACATCTCAGGTGTTTGAAATTGAAACTGATATTGATTGGCCCCCAGCCCACACTCAAGAACAAGCAGAAGTTCAACCCCATTCAGTCAGTGATGTTCCCACATCTCAGGTGTTTGAAATTGAAACAGATATGGATTGGCCGCCAACCCAGGCTAAAGAGCAGGTAGAAGCGCAACCGACTCCAGTCGCCGATCTCGCCACATCCCAGGTGTTTGAAATCGAGACGGATACTGACTGGCCAGCAACCCAAACCAATAAACAGATAGAAAATACGCAGCCGACTCCTGCCAATGGTAATCCAACATCACAGGTGTTTGAGATCGAAACAGAGATCGACCCGTCTTCATCTCAAGCGAAGGAAACTCAAGATCTTCTATCTGAGGCCGTCAATGGCGCTCCCACCTCGCAGGTGTTTGAGATTGAATCCGATGACCCAGAGCCTGTCGATTCAACATCTGTTCCACCCCAGAATATCTAAACCTAGATGCCAATGCATTGCTATGACTGCTTTGTAGCCCCTCTCTCTGTTTGTAGGTCGATCGCTTGATTGCTTGTTCCGTAAGACGTCTGAAAGCAATTGAATAAAACGCCCGAATTCCCATTCCCCAATCCCTGTAAACTGAAACACGGAAAATGCTTCACTGAATATTGAGTCGTGAACGCCAAAGATCTGCGGCAACGTTATCAGCTCAAAACTCGTCAGGCGCTTGACGATCGCCTTAAAACCCTTGGTCTTAGCCTTCCTAAAGACCACCGCGGCCATCGCTTCGCCACGGCTGAGCAGATCGAACAGCTCGATGATTTGCAGGCGTGGCTCTCCCAAGGGGGGACATTACAAACCTATACCGCCACCCCTAACCAGCTTTCAGTGATTTCAGCGGCTGATGCTGCCAACGAAATCACAACCATTGACACCGAAGCGTTTGAAACCTTAGCCCGTCCCGTACCCCAAACCACTGAAATAGAAGCCGTCGCCATTGATGCGACTGAGCTAGAACCGTCTGATTTAGAAGTAGAAACGTTAGAAACAACAGAATTAGAGACAACCGAATTAGACGCGCAAGATCTACCGCCGACGTCCCCCAAACGAGAAGGTCATGTGTTGCTACCCGTCCTCAGCCGCCTACTGCAAGCATTACAATCCCCACCCAAGAACCACTCACCACTCTATGTGTGGGAGCAACTCGAAAACGCTTGTGAAAAAGGTTGGCTGCTCAGCAGCTCTCAAATTCGTGAACTCACGGGCATGCAACCCCATGGTGATTTATGTGAATATGGGGCTTTTAGCTTTCAGCGTCATGGCACAATCGGCCGCGAGGCGGGCTGGGAGGTGTGGAAAAATAGTTATTAAGATGATAGGCTCTCTAACTCTTCAGACCAGGCGATCGCTGCCTCTGACAGCGCCTCATCCTCATCGTCAGACTCATTGGACCAATAAAGTTTTTGGAGCTCGATCACCTGTTGGAGAGCGGCGTTAAGATACTCTGCTTGATCGCAGTGTGAGAGTTGAGGCTGCGCGAGTAGAGTTTGCAGATTGGTACTGAGTTGCTCTAGCAAGAGCGGTTCACGGGGCAACTCCGGCACAGTTGTCTCTTGAGTTAGGGGTAAACCTGGTGACAACGTTGAAGATGGAGTCGGGGGAGATTCGTTTTGGAGGGTTTCAATCATGCCATACATTTCGACTGGGTCAAACACACGCAGAATGCTCGTTTGGGTAACAATTCCTAGACTCCGTCCCCAATTCCACGAAACCACTAAACGTCGGACATGCCGCTTTAGCATCTGCTGATGCGCAGTCCACAACGAGTCTTGAGGGTCAAGCAAAAAGAGGGGGGCACTCATGACCGTTTGGAGGGGAGTTGTGGCCAAGTTGAGTTCCAAAAATTGAAACTGTACAATATCTCGCTCCGTCAGAATCCCCATGGGATGCAATCGCTCATCTGTATCAATCTGGACAACGACCACGCAACTCACACCTTGATTGGACATCACTTGAGCCGCTTCCAACACGGTCGCAGTGGGAGGCAGATGATAGACTCGCCTGGTCATCACATCCCCGACGCGCCGGAATTTAAGCAGGTTAACGGGCTGGAGCGCTTGGCGAATGCTCTCAGGAGAAACAACGCCAAGTACTTTTCCGTCGGTCTCAACAATCGGCAGATGCCGAATGCGATAACGGCGAAACAAAAAGAGCGCTGCAAAAATATCCTTAAACAGGGCAATGTTCAGGGTAATAACGGGGTGGGTCATCACCTCTGCGATCGTGGTCGTTTGCCAATCCAGCGATGTGAGGGAAAGTTTGACAATATCGCGCTCGGTAAAGATTCCCAGTAACTGTCCTGCTTCTATGACCAATAGAAAGCTGATGGGCTTGCTCTCGGTGATACCAGTAACTGTCTCGGTAGGAGATGCGAGATGACAATGCTGTTGCCGAGATTGGCTTAAGAGGGCGATCGCCGTGCTGAGGGGGATATCTGGAGTAACCGTTTGAAAGTCGGTGTCGATCGTGACTTCAATTTGCGGTAAATCCAGCAGGGGAGCAGATTCAGGCATGGAGAAAAAGCTGGCACATAGCGAATAGGTAGAGAATCAACTCACAAATTAGCAGATTAAACTATCATGGGGAGACGTTACGCCAAAACCAGAGCAAACTGTGGCTATCACAAGACTAGTTCGGGTTTAAGGTTGAGCGGGTCGCATTCGTCAGACGCGGGGTTCGCCCATAAAGACGATCGAGCACTCGCTTCACTGAAATCCGCTTCCAGTCCTGGCCTCGTTTGGTGGTGTAACCATTTTGATTCAGCCAGTTGGCAATCTGCTGAAGCGACTTCCCAGATTTATGATGGCGACGAATTAGCTCAATCACTTGTTGTTCTCGTGGATCGGCGACCAGTTCACCATTGACTGAGCGCAAACCGAAAGCAGGGGAACCATAACCGGCATAACCGCCTTGAGCAGCTTTGCTGCGCCGACCTTGCTCAAGCCGTTCCCAGATTTTATGGTTGGGGGGGTTGTGAGTTGTTGCTCTATCTGCTGTCATCTCCGCAATTAGTCCTTACCCGTATCCTGATATCTCAATTGTACCAAAGGGCATACTAAGCAAGGTTCGTAGCGGTGATTTTGCAGGCTCTGACAAGCCCTTCGGTGAACTCAGTGACTGGCTCGACTTAAACAAATTAAACTTTCACAAACTCTTTTTTAATTACACGTTTAACGACATAGGAGATTTAAGAATCATGACTCCAGCTTCACTGGCAGTGCGATCTGTTGAAACAGACGAACTTGAACAGCTCATCACCACAGAACCCTTGTTGGTGGTGGACTACACAGCGACTTGGTGTGATCCTTGTCGGGTGATCGCACCTGCGATCGAACGTTTGGCCACTGAATTCGAGAATCATCTTGTGGTTGTGACGGTTGATTTAGATCAGAACAAAGCCAGCGCCAGCCATCATAATATTCGCAGCTTGCCAACGGTGCTCATTTTTAAGCGGGGTAAGGAAGTGGCTCGTATTATTGGTAAAGCCGCTTATGAGACGTTTCGTAATACCTTAGATCAGCATCTATAAAAGTCCAGGTTCATCCATTATTAGGACGCGTTGTCAGTTAACGCCAGAAGTCTTATGGGACAAGGGATTGATCGCCCGCTCCCCAAAAACAGGTAAGGGGCTGTCAGTCACAACAAGAGTTTGAAAGTTAGCTGAGAACAGACCCTAATGGTGAGTCATTGGTTTTTCGATAGGACTGATGGCTCATTTTTAGGGACTTAATAGGCGATCGCGATCTCTAAATTGCCAGAGGCTTGCATAAAACACGCTATCCATTGGGTTGCAATCTCAATGATCAAAGCCTGTTCTGCTTCCGGTAAGCGATCGCCTCTGTTCACAATTTGTTGCAGTTCTGCTTGGGCACGGGCTAAGGCTTGGGCGCGGGTTTCTGGACGTTGGCTGATTGCGTAAACCTCTGCTTCTTCGATGACACGTTGGAGTGAGGCGATCGCCTCCCAAGTCTCAGGGCGCAAGCATTTTTCGGGCTCTGGTTCTGGACAAGGGGATAACGTCAGATTTTGAATCTGCTCAATGGTGTTGAGATTATGGCACAGATAGAGATTGTGGGCTAAGCGATACATTTCTTCGCCGTAGAGAATATGCCGTACAACATTAAAGGCACGGGTTGCGATCGCGGGGTCTTTTTCATGGAGTGACCAAAACCCTGCGGCGGTCGCCCGAGGCAACGTGTCCAAACGAACAGGTTCAGTGATTACACCTAAGTTGATTCTTTTCGAAGCGTCTCGACTAAATTTTCCAAACTGTACCACCTCTTTAAGATGTAGCCAGATGAAGGTTTGTCCCTGTTGTTTAAAGGAAATGGACATCAAGGCAACAACTTTCCAGTCCAAAGGACAATGGGCTAGACGCGAAACTCGCCAAATGAGTTGTTCTTCTGGACTCGAATCGAGTTCTGCTTTTAATGCGTTGAGCACAGGAATAAACTGTGCGCTATAGCGTAAGATATCCTGGCAATACTCTAAGCCATACTCCCAATTTAAACGCAAACTCTGTTGTATTTCATTCGTAAGTTGAGGTAAGGGAATTGCAGTACTTCGGGGAAATGATAGCCCATTAACACTCTCTGTTTTTCGATACATCAAAAGGCTAGCAAGCCAGGTTTCCAGTCGCCAAGCAAAAAAGTCTTGAGATATTAAAATCAATATAAAAGGAGTTGTCACAGTCCATAGAATTGCCATCAAAAGCTTACTCAAGAAAACGTTGATCGAGACATTGCCAAGGAAGAGTAAGATTAAATAGAACAGAGAGTAGACTGTTAAACCGAATAAAAAAAGGATGAATACTGGTAATGCTACAATAAACTGTCGCACCAAACCATTGATAAACCCTAAGCCAGTGCTTTCATCCATATTTTCGGATGAACTAACCAGCATTCCTAACATCCAACCCAGCAACAATCCTAGCAAAGTCGTAGCAGTTTTTGTTTCTAAAACAATAGGAGTAAAGCTCCAAACAATAATAAATAGTGTTTCTACGCAAGCGAAGATAATAACTGTTGTAATTGCACCCCTGAGACCAATCAGGATATTGACAATAACAGCGCCAGCGACTCCTAAGGAAATCCGCAACCAAGGCATCGTAATGCCAAACTGTGTAAGTAAACTACAAATGAGCAGTGTTATGGCGATCGTCAACACCAAACCTTGAAGCAGTAATTGTCGCTGCACCGCATCCTCTCGTAGTAGCTTGATGCCCTTACGCCAGGATGCTTGGGAGCGAGACACATAGCCTGTGCCGAACGTCTCCACATACCAGCGCAAGGCCTGGGGGAAAAAGAACACCCAATAGAGGAGGCGGAGATAATCTAACGGGTTCCAGAGCGAGAGAGGACGCTGTAATTTCGGGGCGAGATTCAAACGGGGTAGCGGTGAAGGGGATTGAGGCATAAGGGTTGGGGTTCGCGGATAAGCACGAGCAGGACAGAGGAATTTTACTGCAATCAACAAGATTGACAGCATTCCTGGCTGAGATAGTTTGAACTCCAACTCGTGCCCATGGGTTTTACGATAATGTGAACGATTTAGAGGCGATTCAACAGCGACCTAGGTACTGATCATCTGCTAAAACGGAATGGGCAAGATATTGCCCTGCCGCGATCGCCCTGCTAAAGCTTTGTTCAACCTATGACCTCCCCCCTGCCCACAGTTGAGACGCTCCCCTCTAAACCCCCAACTGGACGTATCCTGTGGATCGACAATATTCGAGCGATTGGTATTTTGCTCGTGA
>JAAHHN010000083.1 GCA_010672165.1 Spirulina sp. SIO3F2
AGGCGGTGTTGTATGGCTGGGGTTGGTGCAGGAAGGATGATTCTGGGATGCCCGAACCTCGGAAGATGTCTGATAGCTATCAACAACGCCAGAACCGGCGAGTGATCCCCCGCAACGATCGTTGGGAATTTTTCAAAATTTTTTGGTACGAGATTGAAGATATGGCTCGTGAGCTAGGTTGGCGGGCCAAGGAGGTGATTGAAAGCTGCGATCGCCTCAAGCAGAAGCTTCCGGAGTATGCAGAGCGAATCGATTGGAACCTAGCAATACCGTATTAACCTAATTTACTCTAAATAAAATGACAAAAATTGAATGGACGAATCAAACCTGGAATCCCGTCGTGGGATGTTCTAAAACTTCACCAGGCTGTGCAGAGTGTTACGCGATCTTGATGGCGCATCGCCTTGAGGCGATGGCGGGCAACTTAGACAATCCAGGCCGTCTTGAATATTACAAAGGGTTGACCCAAAAGCTTCCAAGCGGTCGCATTGAATGGACAGGTGAAGTGAAGTTTGTCGAAGAGGCTTTACAAATACCATTGCAGAGGAAAAAGTCACAGACCTACTTCGTGAATTCAATGTCTGACCTGTTTCACGACACGGTTACGGATAAGGAACTGGATCAGATTTTTGCAGTAATGGCATTGACGCCGCAGCACACTTATCAGGTGCTTACTAAACGACCGGAGCGGATGCATGATTATTGCACTAATGCAAAACATCAAATCATAGAAGAATGCACACGGCGCATTGTAAGCGGCTCGCTTAGTCAGCAGCAAAAAATAACCGCTATTTCTATTTGGGCGGATACACGCCCCCACTACCCCTTACCCAATATATGGCTCGGCGTCACCACTGAAGATCAGCGCACCGTCAACGAGCGCATCCCCCTATTGCTGCAAACTCCCGCAGTGATTAGATTTCTGAGCTGTGAACCACTATTGGAAAAGATTGACATTGAAAGCATTCAAGGTGCTTTGTGGTTGTATGACGATGAATATGGCACGGGCCAACGGATCAAGGCGAATGGTATCGACCAAGTCATCATTGGTGGAGAGTCTGGCCCCCGTGCGAAGCCTTGCCATGTTGAATGGCTCCAGGATCTGGTGGCTCAATGCCGTGACGCGGGCGTGGCGGTTTTTGTAAAGCAACTTGGCTCCAATGTTTGGCATCAAGGGCAGCGCGTTAAACTCGTTAGTGATCGCAAGGGCAGTAGTTCTGAAACCCTGGAGCGATTTGGGTTGAATATCCGAGAATTCCCAGGTCAAGTGGAGGCGATCGCGGGATGATCGACCGAATTTTATAGCGACAGACTCATCCCAATCTACAAACTTGAATGTGATAGGAGGGCACCAAGCCACACTCCTCTGTTTTTAGCTACCTTACCCCAGCCTCGCCCCACAGGAAGATGTGCGTCCACATCTAGCCTTGGTGGGTTTATTGGCCTAATCTTCTCATTCCACTTCAATTCCTGAAGAAGTTTCTCGTATGCTTTATCGGCAGCTTCAACATCTGCTCCGTAATCCAGTTTACCGCCAACCTCTACCCAAATTTGCTTCTGCACCGAGAAGCCAAATCTACCTTGGCTATGCTTGAGCCAAAGCTGATCGATCATGCGCAAATATACACCAGGAAATTCCTTGAGACTTTCGATCGACCACCCCTCCATAATTTGACCCATGACATAAAAGGTTTCTATGTCTGCCACTTTCCACTGCTCTGTTTGTAGGTAATGCGCCAGTTTAAAATAGTTATGGGGCTGTAGTTTGCTCACAATTTCATGGCTTTCTAGATTCAATCCTTTCAGTGGTGCACAGAGAAAGTCTTCTCTTACTTTTTTTTCGACCGACCCTTCTTGGCAAAGATCCAGCCCAAAGAGCGACTTCTCAAGATTGAATTGCTGTGCAGTGTCCCATTCTTGTAGGATTGCTTCAATCAAAGGAGTAATATCAGCTTGTAGGGTGGCATAAAACCGCATAGTTTCTGCCCACCAAGCCAGTTTCCCCTTAGCATGCAATGCAGCCAGTAAATCCTGTTGTTGGTTTGTGTCTTTGAGCTCCAATGCTGCCAGATATTCCTGAAAGCTCAGATGGGCAAATTCATAGTCTCCTTCACGCTCTTTGGCAATCAGTGCATCGACTGCTTGTAGCTGCGTCAAGAACTCCATTGTGGTGGGTGCATCGTGGAGTTTTCCTAGATGTTCAGTAAAGACGGGTTCTGCTTCTTCCAGGGTAAAACTGCGTGTTCCCCGGCGCATTAGGCTCAGAGCAAACGGCTGCAATATCGAGAGCTTTTCTTGGTAAGAGAGGCAAGACCTACCCTTCCACTGTGGGAGATCATCTAGCATGACCTGACAAATGGTGCGGTATAGTTTCACCTTTCTGAGGGGAATACCTTGTTTTTTGTGATAGGTTTTAGCAGTCAGCGTCAGCAGCAATGGATTAGACACCAACTCGGACAAATTGGGTTGTTTCTCGACTTCTGCGAGCAACCCCTTTGCCTGTTGATGGGCTTCTTCGTGGGCAATGACATCATCCTCAGTATCATGCCGTTTGCTCTCAGTGACATCAAACCAATTCCACACAAACTGCTCAATTTGTTCTTTGGTTAAGGACTGAATTTCTAGCACCTGAATCGCTGTTCGCAATTGTGCTTCTTGGTAGCCCAGAGGTCGAGAAGTAAGAATAAACGATGTGTCGGGGTAGTTATTCATCTGGCGATCGACCCAACAGCTGACAGCTTGGCGATCGCCTGCATTTGCAACTTCATCCAGTCCGTCCAACATCACCAAACATTGGTTCCGACCCAGTTGATCCGCAAACCAACCTTCTGGCAAGTTAAGGGGTTTAGTCTCTAGCAAATTGTTTGCCCATTGGGTGACAATCGTCGTCAGCTTTACGTTGGGGTTTTGTAGAATTTCTTTGCAAATATCACGCAAGTACAACAGCACAGGTAAATACTGTGGTGCTTTAGGATGTAGCCTGTAGGGGATGCGGAGTGCATACATCAGTGCGACATAGCGCATCAAGGTCGTCTTGCCAGAACCTGGCGCACCTAGGATGGCTAGACGCTGACTCTGCCAAGATTTGGGCATCTGTGCCAGATAGTAGCCAATATTGTTTTGAGGTTTGTCGTCATACCGCTGTCTGAGCAGCCCGGTGGGAACATGATCAACACGATCGCGGGGAGAGAGATAGACCTCAACAAACACATCTTGCAGTGCTCGCGGCTTGTTTAAATGAATCCCCTCAATTGTCAGCCCGCGGTAGGAATATTGCAGATGCTTGCAATATCGAGCTTTAGGGGTATAGGGCAAGGGCAAAACTGAGATGGTTTGATTAATGATTGTGCGCCGCAGAACCTTAAGCAATCCAATTAATAATCGAGCATGCTGCTCACCTAGTTTCTCTACTTCTCTTTCTACTTCTTTCATAAAAGCCTGACTGTAAACTACCCAGAGGGAAGTTAAGCCGGTTCCAAAGGCTAAAAACACTGCCGGAAGAAGATTGGAGGCAAGCACTGAGTGGAGTGTTAAGCCTGCTGCACAACCAAATGGCATCCATTGCACTAAAAATCGTTGAAATTTTGGAATCTTACGCTCAGGCTCAGGCATTAGTAGACCCCCCCTACAATACTGGTCACACTTTACCTCTCCGCATCAAGAACCACGCTTTAAGATTTTTGACTTTTGCCATATCAGATTACGAGCGGGCCGTATCCGAAGCCCCTGAATCCATCTCTGGAAAAGGTTTTAAGTGGGTTGAGATTTGGGAGAGCGATGACGAAATTCACCTCTACATGGGTGTGGGCGATCGTGAACTTGCAGACAATGGCAGCGTTCATTACTGGTTTGATGGAGCTTTGGTTTCATGATCAACCCCGACTCCCTGCCCCCAGTCCCCCTGCGATCGCCCGACAAGCAGATGCGGGAATCGCTGGATTCTTGAATGAAATCCTGCCTTACAAAGCTGCGAAAGCTGTTGACCTACTCCCCCGTTTAGAAAATGGGGGAGTAGGTCAAAATCAGGCCTTGCAAAATCAGTGATATCAACCTGGATGATACGAATAACTCAATACCCTCGCTCCTTCTGGCAATACTTCAAATTCTAACTCAAAAACATTAACCTGCCACGGATCAGCAGGACTGGCTTCCCAAATTTCACCAGTATGATTTTGTTGATCCAATGGACGAACTACATAAAGTTTTTTATCAACTATATTGATCGCCCCAGAGTCAGGCGCTTCACCAGAAACAATAATCCCTCCAAACTCTTCTGTAACGACAGACTCACCACTGCTCGGATTACCAGACTCCGAAGAGAAAAAACCTTCAAGAGTTCTTGTGGTTGTATTTGATCCTGCCCTCGAATAGTCAACTTGTATGTAATAGTGATCATTACCGAATTCAGCCAAAAATTGCTCACTGAGATAAGTATTTTGTTCGTTCACTGTTGAAGCTGATGAGCCAATCGTAATGGGCGCTCGATTAACTCCTCTAAATGCTCTTCTGCCGCTGGACACATTTGAAGATTCATACAGAAACATATCTACAGAACTTGTATCCCCTGGTTCTCGCCACGCGGGCAATTCAGTTCTTTGGTATGTGCTTTCATCTCCATCTCCTTCTGCATCATTAAGATCATCTCCAGACGCAGGAGATATAGCCACACTAACACTTTTAAAGACTCCATCCATTTTCCCTTGACGAAGGATCGTTTCTTCAGGGTTTAACACGGCAGAAACAAATACCTCACTTCCTTGAGTATCGTTGGTTGATATCCTGGGGTATGTTTCACTCAACGACTCTCCTTGAGGCTGGCTGTAGGTCGATATCAATGACATCTCTCCAGTTTTATCAATTATCAATTTATCGTCATTTGAGGACGGAGAATAATTGTAGAGTGGCTTAGTTTCACTACCGCTCCTTGTAGATGGCCAAAGCAAAGAGTTTCTTTGCGATCGCGCCATAATCCAGCCCCCCCCAACAAACCCTGGTCGAAGGTTGTAATTATGATAACCATCTAAAGGGATATTATTCTCTACTTCAACTTCTCTGGCGATCGCTCCTTCAAGAATCCACCCTATGGTGTAATCAGGGTGATAAACAATATTGTATTCACCCTCTTCTTGATCATAAATTTGCCCTAAATAATTTTGCTTCTCAAATACATAGGCAACAATATATTCTTCATCAGACTCTCCCGTATTTGTGATGTTATAGGAGACTGAAGCAAAGTCTTCACCCGTTTCTCCATTTGGCCCATTCGGATCATGCTCTGCTGGATCGAGCCAATCACCAATCTCGTAAGTGCTAACTGTCCCTGTTACAGAGACATTTTGAATTACAAGCCTCCCTTCATCGTTACGATAGAGAATCTTCAATGTTCCTACGGGTGGAGTTACAACCTTCTTAGAATTTTCTGGACGACTATGAAGTGCATTCTCCATCCGTCTGCGAGATGGCAACTCACCCCCATTTCCACTCATAGCGATCGCCCGATTGCCATCACTAAAAACAGCAACTCTGCCTGCACTAGAACAATCATCTTTTGCCTGAGCTTTGATGCGCTTACCTCTAGGTAAAACAACATCAACAAAGCCACTCGAATATTTCGAGACACGGCAATTCGGAAAAAAGCCTTCAGGGAACTGACCCATCAGAAATTAAGCACAGACGATAAAATAATCTGGCGATCGCTGCCGTCTGGCGTGTACGGAGCAGACAATGCATTACCCCCCATAAAATAATCACTACTCGAAAGCGGTGGATTTGAGTTTGAATCCTCGACAAATCCATAGTGAGTGATAGCAGCATTAGTCTGAGTCGCAAAGGCTGCTAGTAGAAGCGGATCAAACTGCATGTAAGCACTATTTGCACCCACTTGAAAACGATTTGATGAATTACCACCAACATCAACGGCTTTAAATGCCATTTGACTACCATTTGGCTTAGTAGCTAAATTCATCAAATCTCCATACGTTGACCAAGTAGAGTCAATATTAGTCAACCCCTCAAAGAACACAATATAAAATGTTCTGAAACTTGGAGAACGTTCAGATCTCAATAAATAATAGAGATAATCATCAGACATCGTTCCACCAAGCGCAATTCGATGGACAGGAGTAGTTGTTAGATTAACTGACAATAGCTCAACTCCATTCGGCACAAATGCTTCAGGAATACTACTATCATTAACTCGCTGCATATAAAAGCAAGGCATTGAAGAGCTGGAGGGATTCGTTGAGTCTGCAATCACAAACCCCGTAATTGGTGAAACTCCTTGATCGATCACCCCTAATGAAACAGGAGCAAATTGAATTTCAATATCCACACCAGGATCACGAACAATCCGAGAATAACTATCTGAGCCAGGATTTTGAAGCGTGGCAAAAATATAGTTACTGTTATTCCCAGGAACGAGATCGGTAATATCATTCAGTGTCTGCGCACTCTTACTTGGTGCAGACGCACCAATATAAGGAATAATACTATAACTCCCATTTCTTATACTTCTATTTCCCGAGAAAAAATTCTTGGCATAAACAGGAAAAATTAAGCTGGTCATGGTTCCTCAAAAGTTAAAGAAGAAAAATTTGGTACTGTTGTAACAGGCTCAATTCGTGAAAAAGACGCGGGCTCAAATGTTAGTTGCGAGAAAACTGGAATCTCACTAACAGGTTCAATCAAAGATAGATTGGCTACCTCAAAATCCAGCACAGCAAAGCTCGGAATATCACTCACAGGCAAAACAAGTGAGAGTTGAATTGACTCAAAGCTTAATTGAGTGAAAATGGGGACTTGAGTGACAGGTTGAACCAAAGAGAATAATGCTGCCATGAATTCCAAATTATTAAAAACTGGAACTTCTGCGACAGCCTCAATCATCGAAAACTCAACCTCACGGATAGTAAGCAGGCTAAACTCAGGAGTCGTCGTTACTGGAGCGATCGCGGACACCTCTATATCCACAATCGTTAGGGGGGCAAAGGCTGGCCAAGCCTGTACGGAACGAATCCGGCTAACAGAGAGTGCTGTGATAGATAGCTCCTGAAATGCTGGTGTTGCCTCCACCGGAGCGATCGCACTGGTATCGAGTGCAGCAAACTCGATTTCTGTGAAGGTGGGGGCTGTGCTAACCGCTTCGATTAAGGAATAGTCAACGGGGGCAATCTCAAGCACTGCAAATGTGGGTATTTCATCGGCTGAGACCTTGAACCCTGAGAAGGATAAGACACCAAACTCAGGAGTGGTCGCCACTGGAGCGATCGTCCCTGAAACCTCATCAAAGGTAAGCTGCTGAAAAGTGGCAAATATCTTTGGCCCGCTATCAGCCTTGCCACGGTAATCAATTGTGCTCGAACCACCAGACGGGGGATTATTGACACCGGGATAGACTAAATCCGGTGGATAGCTTTCAGGGGTGGGATAGAACGCCTGCCAGCGATCGCCGAAGGCAATCATCCGGCCAATGCCCAATTCCATCGTTTCAGCGCGGGCCAAACCTGCTTGCACGATTTCAACGGCGTATGACCAGTCGAATACCACAGATCGCTCTCCATCAAATTGCACAATGTCACCCCCCACAATTCCAGCGTGAGCAATCACCACTTTCGTGGTCTTGGCGGACTGGGTGTTGGCGATCGACATTTCCAGCTCGGCTGCGGCCAGAGCTTGGTCATTGCGCCAAACCCCAGCGGCTGACCAGTCACGCGCTGGGGGATCATCGGGGGCATATCCATTGTTGGATGGGATATCAATGATCAGCGTCTCTTCATCACTGGCCAGTTCAACTGGCAAATCGTTGCCCCAGCCATAGGTTTCCATTCGGGTATGCTCAGGTGGTCGCCCATCTTTCACCTCAGCAGGGCCCCATTGAAATCGATGCTTGAGGTTATCCCCCTGAGCACTGCGGATTTTCAATTGCTCCTGATAAACCTCTCCCGTGCGTTTATCGGCTCGGGAGGTGGGAATCAAAATTTGAACTCGACGCTCTTCATCCAAAAACTCACCAACAATCAATTTGGGAGGGGGATCTAGATGCTCTTTTCCTGGCTCAATCCGCGATCGCTGCCAATGTTTAATTCGCCGTTCATTCAGAACAAATTTTCCAGGGTTCTTTTGGGTTGTATGGTAATCGGAGTAGTAATCACCAAAACTCCCCAATTCAACAGTTTTTCTATCCGTATCACGAGTAATCGGTATGTATAAGAAGTCTGTGTAGAGAGACATCTCTTCTTTTTTTGCTGCGATCTCAAGCTTGATTTCTGCAATTTGTTCTAATCGCCGTGTATCGTCATCACCTAACTTTTTATTTATTTTTGTGGTGATAGTCGAAATTCGCTCTTCAAGATTTTTGATTTCGGCTAGCAAAGTTGCCGCTTCTGAGCCAGAGCCTTCTGTTTTGTAGCGAGCAATCAATCCGCCTTGAGACCAGACATCTTTTTCATACCCATCTGAATCATATTCCCAGTGGGTTGTGACGTCATAAAGCTTAGTCCATTTATCTGGTGAAACACTGCCATTAGGAACAACAATCCATTCTGCATTACGGCTTGGCTGTCCATGCTTATCTTTAGGGATTTCACTAACCTTTTCCTTCCGGACAGTGTGACTGACCGCATAGCTAACCCCACGAATATAAGGGCCGGAAGCTAGACGAGTTGCTGGCGCTGAACCGCCAACAAAGCCATAGCGCTGCACTCGCCTTTCAACAGGCTTGCCATTACAAATCTTCTCATCGATCGCTTCTTTGACTTTCCCACCCGTATCAAACCAATTGGCATTGGTGGCCCATCCTTCAGCGATCGCATCATTCTCTGCACTCAAGAAATTGTGTGCGCCGTTTTTGGGCTCCTGAGTTGGTAGCCAGCGACATTCATCACGTTTGATGTTGGCAAAATCAGTATCTGGCACAAACTCAGCGTGACCAATTTCATCAGTCAACTGAACACCGTCAACTTCTGGGCCTTGACCTGGCTCAGACCAACGAATTTTAGGCCGTTGACCACCCTCACCAATTGGGTTAATGGCATGGGTTAAGGTGCTGCCCCACTCTTTCACCAGGGGGCGATCGCCATTCCAATCAAGAAATCCCCCCTTGGGGTGTAGGCGGCGGGCGTAGCGTTCTAACTGTTCGCGTGATGTCACCCGCATTTCATCATCCGGGATTCCATAGGGAATCCACCAGTCCTGCCCCCCGACATAGGTCACTAGGTCACTGAGTTTCAGAAAACCTTTATCGAGCAGTGGTGCGACATCGGCAGGTATGTCCAGACTGTTGATCTGAACAACACTTTCAGATTCTATAGGAGCTAAAGTTCCCTGAAATGAAAGGGCGATATCATATCTTGAGTAAACATAGTCTTCAGTGATTTCCAGATCACTCAAGATCCAGTTACTGCCTAGGATTGAAACTGAGCGCCCCTTGAAAAGTTGGTAATCAGACTTCAGCCGATTCTCGGTCAGACGCACTCCTCCAACCCAAAACGGCACGGTAAATCGCACCCCTGCAATCGTGGGGTGTTCCTCAAAACCTCCAGAAACAGTGAATGAGCCAGTGACATTGTTGTCATACAAAAAGTCACCCTGCCCTAGTGGCCAGTCACTCAAAATATGCTCCCCGTTCGGCTTGACTTTGAGCGGCGGCTAATCAGCATAATCTGCCGCTGCTTACCTAGGCGCACCTCCATCTGACCCCCTCGAAATTTGATCTTGGGGGTAATTTGCTTGAGCAGGCGCTCGTACTCCTGTTTTTCTTGGCGAGTTAGTTTCACGGGCGCTAGGTTTCTCGATCAACTATTTTAATTTTAGTCTGAAATAAATAAATTAAGATTTGAGCATGACCATAGCAACACTTCGGCGAACCTTGAGCGACGATGGCAAAACCATCGTTCAGGTTGTCTGTGATTCCATTGCCCTAAAAGGCAATACAGCCCATATGGCACAGGGGTATAACAGCCGAATGCCGCCCAAGTTTTTTTACAATGACGACATCGCAGTCGCAGGGTCTGGAGATCTGGCTGATGGGCAGTTCTTTGAGCGATACCTGGATCAAAATCGAATCGACTTATCAGGACTGGACAAGAAGCAGCGCCGTTGGAAGGTACAAGATGCCTGGGCCGGCTTCAACAATTGGTATTCAGAACAGGTCAAAAATTTCCAGGTTGACACAACATTTCTAATGGCAATCGCTGGGGAAGCCTATTTGCTCGGAGGGGGCGGTTTAGTAGCTGAAATTGAGTCTATTCAAGCTATCGGGGCTGGTGATGAATTCGCCATAGGGGCGATGGAGGCTGGGGCGAGTGCGCTGGAGGCAGCTCTGATCGCGATTAAATGTTGTGCGTATTGCGAGGAGCCGCTACACATCATGACTCAAACTACAACAGAGAATGGCTCGAAAGTGGATTACACAGTTTTCCAGGCCAGTTGAGTAATCAAAATCTTCTTGATTCTGTTATTTGTCATAATTAATTTAAGTATTAACATAATTAAATTAATTATGCCTCCTCAAGAATCTACACTTCCCCTCTCGCTGCCTGACGATGATTTACGAGGCGACATTCGCGTCAACCACCAAATTCTCTTGCACCAAGGTGAGCAAATTGACAGGATCGCGGAGGGGATCAAATCGATTTCAGATTCTCTTGTTACTCAACAAGGAGAGATTGACCATCTCAAATGGGAGCAAGAGCAAGATCGTAAGCGGTGGGGACGACTGGAGGCGATTGTAATGGCAATGCTGCTGGCGATCGCAGGCGGGGTGGGCACTTTCATTGTGGATGTTTTCAGGAATCGCTGATGCGATCGTCTATAAGTTCAAAAAGAACTGATTCTCTGCTTTCTAAACAAGGGTTACTATAGTCCTATAGTCGGACTATATGAAGCCATGCTCACCAAAGATCGTATCGACCCTGGAATGATCCACAGGCAGAATAAAGTAAGTCAACGCCTTGCCTTGCCCATGACCCCTGCCGAATATTGCCTCAAATGGGTTGCACCACACTTCCCTATCGACCCAGACACAAATAAGCGAAAGCGTGGTTACAGGGAAGAGTGTAAGCGACAACTATCGAAAGCAACTAAGCTGTCTGAATCCACAATTAATGATTGGGGGTCTGACTTAAGTGGGCATCCTGATGATCCCAGGCTCTATCATGAATTGGCGATGGCAGACGCACTGAGGGATGTTATCGAAAAGGGAGCAAGGATATTTGAATAGAATTAATTGTCCGACCATAGGACTAAGCCTCTTGACCTCCCAATGGGAGGTTTTTTAATGTGGCAAGTGAACAGTTTGCGAACAGTATCGAACAAAATCATGTTCGCACCGTAAAACCCTTGCAGATTAATGGCTAAAGACCTTTTTGAGGGACTTGATCCCCCCACAGACGAACAGGATGCGAACACAGACGAACAAAGCAGTGCCCCACATTCTGTTCGCACCTACACCGCAGATGAACTGAGCAAGTATCTGGGGGTTTCCAACCGCACCCCCGGCACGCGCTGGCTCCCCAATATCCTTGCTGTCCATCCCTGGATTGACGAGCAAGACCTTGTGGTTCGAGATGGCGATCGCATTACCGCCTTTACGGAGCAAGCGTTTGATTTGCTCTGTGAGTATCAAGAACTGCGGGCCACTAAGATTCCCAAAACCTTGGACGGCGAAATTCTGCGCAATTCTGACGGCTCAGTATTCGAGATGGTTGAAAATCCCAACCGGGTTGCCAAGAAAGAATATCTTGAAAGAATGTGGCGCAAACCACGCCCAGTGGAAGCTGAACAAGGTGGTGAACAACCGCGAACAGTCGAGGTGGCGGGGATCGCATCCCCAATTGTTCACATCCCCGAACAAAATGAACCGGATTTTGTTCGCTGTGCAGACATGATTGTTCAGGATGCTAAAGATGGCGCATTGAATGCGGCTGAAGAGTTAACTGATTCTGTTGGTGGACTGGAGAAGATCGTGCGCCAAGCCTTTGGCTCACTAGGAAAGACGCATGGTGCGATCGCCACAGAAGAATACCTCACTAAATTTCAGCAGCAGGTCGGCCAGGTTTCATCTCACGTCGGGAGTGCAACAGCAGGGGGGGAAGAATAATGCGAGTACTTGCTCAGTTCTTGGCTAGCTGTGTTTTTTCAGTAACTATCGCTGGCATGATGACCCTGACGACTCCCAAGGAGATTGACTTGGGGCGTTATTTGGCTTGGGTAACTATTCCCTCTTTGGTAGGTAGTGCATTCGCTGCGTTGCTTGTTTTTGGAAGTGAGGGAAGCTTTCAAGAAGAGGAAGAGAGCAATTTACCGGTACTTTCCCCACTTTCCCCTCAAGATGCAATCGCCAAGCACATGGCAAGAACCGACCTTTCTCCTGAGCAAGCATTGGCCTTTTGCGAATTGTGGGCGCAAGCAGCAACCATGAACCAAAGAACCAACTCGAACCAACGCAAAACCGTCGATCTGGTTCACGCTGGTTCAGAGGCAAACGAGGGGGACTGAACCAGTCACGAACCCACCGCTAAACGCAAAGCGTTATGGCAGGGGCTTGCCAAAGCCCGAAACGTGACCAGTCTAAGCTCCCCGAGAGCTACGTTATCTCAGTCAAGACACCTGTAAGTGCGTGCCAGCTTGCAGCCCTGTCGCTGGTAGTTAAACATCTCTAACTGGGTCAAAGAAGTGCTACCAGCCCAACAAGCCGAAATAACCTTGACGAGGCAAACTTTACCCTCAAATGAGGAGATTAACCCATGCGGGTCTTCGTTATCGACAAAAACAAACACCCCCTTGACCCCTGCTATTCAGCCAGGGCAAGGAAACTCTTGAAGGCAGGCAAAGCCAAAGTCTTCAAACAAAACCCCTTCACTATCATTTTGGTGGATAAAGAAGTGGAAGAGTCTCAGGACTATCAACTCAAGATTGACCCTGGTTCCAAAACCACTGGACTGGCCATCCTCAAAAGCAATCGAGTCATTTGGGCAGCTGAACTGACCCACCGGGGACAGCAGATCCGTGATGCCCTGACCGCTCGCCGTCAACTGCGGCGAGGACGGCGCAATCGAAAGACTCGCTATCGCAAGCCCCGGTTCCTCAACCGAACCCGTCGAGAAGGTTGGCTCCCACCGAGCCTGATGTCTCGGGTTCACAACATCATGACCTGGGTCAATCGATTGCAACGGGTTTGCCCCATTACCCAGCTCTCCCAAGAGCTGGTGCGCTTTGATACTCAAGCCATCCAGAATCCCGAGATTACTGGAGTAGAGTACCAACAAGGCGAACTGGTGGGTTATGAGGTTCGAGAATACCTGCTCGAAAAGTGGGGCAGAAAATGTGCCTACTGTGGCGCAAAAGATACTCCCTTGGAGGTTGAACACATTCAGCCCAAATCCAAAGGGGGGAGTAACCGCGTGAGCAACCTGACTTTGGCTTGCCATGCTTGCAACCAAGCGAAGGGGAATCAGGAGGTTACCGAGTTCCTCTCTGGAAAATCGAATCTCCTGACCCGCATCCTCAAGCAAGCCAAAGCACCTTTGAAGGATGCTGCGGCTGTGAACTCCACTCGTTGGGCATTGCTCAAGGCATTCAAGGCAACGGGTTTGCCAGCGGAGACAGGAACGGGGGGACAAACTAAGTTCAATCGCTCACGCCAGGGATTGCCTAAGACCCATTGGCTGGATGCCGCTTGCGTTGGTCAATCAACTCCTGAGCAGCTTGTCATTGAGGTGGACAAACCACTTTTAATTGCAGCCAAGGGCCATGGAACTCGCCAGCGTTGCCGTCCCGACAGGTTTGGCTTCCCCAAAGCTCATGCGCCGAAGGCGAAGTCTTTCCAAGGGTTTCAAACGGGCGACGTTGTTCGGGCTGTGATTCCCAAGGGCAAGTTCGCTGGTCGTTATACGGGGCGCGTGGCAATTCGCTTTCGTCCTTCGTTCCGCCTAGCGGTTGGAACTGCCAAACCTTTTGATGTTCACCCTAAATACCTGAGGATTATTCATCATGCAGACGGGTATCAGTACTCTTTTTAAGGATTTGCTCTCGCTCATTTTTTCTGTTGCCCTCCATTCCCCTCCCGCTCAATCATCGGGGGTCGTTCGGCATTGCCGACCTTGCTCCCCCTTGGCTCTAGCAGGATTCCCCTGGAGGGTTTGAGGATGGAAATTGTAAAGTCAGAGGTGCAGGATAAAACCAACAACACTCAGTCGAACCCACAGCAGTCCTCCATCCAGCCCCCACCAAATTCCAAGCCTGTGCTCCAAGGATTCACAATCCATCCTCGCCTACTGCGTTGGGGTGGGGCTTACGCAACCATACTGATTACGATCGGACTTCTCTTCAACCAGTGTTCGCGCCCACCTGTGACAGCAGAGCAGCCCACTGAACCGAAGCCAATCACCCAAGAATTTCCCTCAACCGAAGAAATTTTGGGGCAGTCTCATGCTATGAGCACTGAAGAGCTCTTGCATTACACGATTGCCCTTGGAGAAAGACTCGAACAGGAGATTAAGTGTGAGCGATCTGAAGAGTTCAGACGTGATGCTGTGGAAGCTTTGGGACGGGGCATCCCCCTTGAGGTTTCTTTGCTCAAAAAATTGGGGGGTGTAACTGAACGGCTGGGGTCAGAGTTAACTAGGCAGACCGTGTTCGCAGGTACTGCCGAACAAGTTAAAGTTGCGCGAGCGAGTATTGGCGATGTCCAAGCTGCTCTCTATGCAGTCATGCTCCAGCGCACAGGGGAGCAACATCAAGTTTGCGACACTGGAACTGCTGAATACTACGCCACAGCGAATAAATTGCTACAGCGATTAGCCTATGAGCGATCGCTGACCATTGAGCAGCAAATCCGCAATGAGTTAAAGGCCAATCGTCAGGCGACTCCTCAGTCTCCAACCAACCAAGCCCGGTTCGAGCAGGGGGTGATCAATGGTCAGCATTAGGCTAATTGGATGTGGAACACTTGGGTTGTTGAGTGCAGCTACGATTGGGATCAGTCTGAACCGTCCCACGCTATCGAACTATTTGCTTTGTATCGCACTAACCGGAGGCACGATTACCCTAGCTGCCTCAATCAAGTCATCGGATCTACCATCAGCCGCAAGAACCAAACAGGCCAAGGTTTTTGTACTACGCCACCTACCTGAACCCCTCAAGCCTCTGGTGAAATACGAGCCGCGGGCTGAGGAATTCAAGCGGGCAATTCAGTCCCCCCATTGCTGGATTGTGGGATCAACCAATAGCGGTAAGTCGTTTGCATCTCGTGAGATTGTAGCTGAGTGGATTCGGCGCAATCCTGATGGCATTGTCCAGTGGTGTGATATCAACCACGGCAAACCTGATCGAGAAACAGGTGAAATTGATCGCAAGATGGGCTTACCCCGAGAGTGTATCCGCTGTAGCCTTGATGACATCCGGGCTGCGGTGGTGACGGAAGTCGATGAGCTGACCCGAAGAAAAGAAACCTGCCAAGCTCTAGCGTTTGGTTCTGGGAAAGCTCCTTACATGCAGCCCCGACTATTAGCAATTGAGGAGCTAGATTCAACCACCCAATCCCTCAATGAGGGCAAGGGCAAGAATGGCCCGTTTTCGCAAAATCTACGGGAATTGCTCAAACAGGGGCATGGCTATGGAATCACTCTTCTACTCATTGGGCAAACCTTAGCAGTGGAGGAAACAGGCATCAGCTTGGCCACCCAAGACCAATTAGCCAAATTGATGATCGGTAAAAACACCATCAATGCTACCCAGGTTAAGCGGTTTGGTGGAAATACTGATGAATTGATGGCGTCTTGTGAACAAGCGATTGTTGATGGTAAGCGACCCGCAATCGCTCAATTTGGTGCAGACCCACCAATAGCAATTACTATTCCCGATCTTTCCCACACCAGGGACTACCAAATTGCTTATATAGCTGCCCGTGATCCGGATCAGGAATGGTGGGATCTGGTTTGGACTACCGAGAAAGAAGTATGGATGCGAGAGGTGGTGCGAGCATCACCCAAGGCAATGCTTAAGGATGTTATCCTCCCAGGCTTTGGCATTGATATCCGTGATTCTCGGTATACACGTTTTATTAAGCCTATTTATGACCAATTCAAACAGGAGTATCAAACATTATGAAAGGAGGCGTGACGGTTCCGATGTGGATTGCTGTTCCGATCGGATTAGTTCTCATGAGTGGCATTGTAGCCGGGGTTGGCAAATGCGAACATCTCCGCAAAGGAGACATATTCAGTATCGACTTTTTCTTTTTCCTTGGGGCGTCTGGGTGTCAAGCAAGTGAGGGGTTTTACGGCTCTTTTTTCGCTGATCGTTACGGTGATGATTCACACCCTGCTCTAGACGATGAGAATAGCGACACCTGGCTCCCTGGTAAGTCCTGGCTCCCCTGGAACCGAGATGAACAAACAAGTCCTTACGATCGCCCTCACAATGCAGAAATTACAAATGGAACTGGCCGACGCCAGCAGGCGGAATGATGGGTGGATGGTTAAAGTTTTTGGGATTTATTTTTGTGATTTGTGTTTGGGCCCAGGTACGCCCCCAGGACTTAACCGCTCTCGATCGCCTCTCTCCAGGCTGGGATGGCACGGAATACCCTACAGGGCCGCACAATCGTGCATTGCCCAGGAATAAGGTAGTTAGGGCGGCGATCGTCGGGAAAAATGCACTCTTCGGCGTTGACCCGCAGGAATCGCCCAAGCAAGACAATAGCATCAAATGCACTAGCCAGTTCTTGAGAACTCTTCAGGAAATAGGGGGACAGGTTCCAGAAATATGTCAGAACCCACATCCATCACCATCGACCAGCAACAATTGGAAGCGGTGATCTCCCGTGTGATTGGAAAGTTAGTGTCAGAGCTGTTTGCGGGGGCTATGGTGCTTGGGGTTCCGATCTACTTAATCGTCAGCGCCTCTCACGCCCAAGACTCTTTTACTTCGATACCTGTTGCTTCTGGCGATATCAATAGGGAACCAAAAGTTGGAGAAATAATTGGCCGTGCCCCTACAGCTTTCCCCGTTACTGACATTTGGGGATCGTCACGGGATGGTGGCAGCCGCAAGCACAAAGGGCTAGATATTGCTACACCAACCGGAACGCCCGTCTACTTAGCAAATGACGGCAAGCCTGCCACAGTAAGCCAGTTTTTTGATGATTACAAGGGGGCACAGGACATCCGTTGTGAATACATTCGCCATGATGGGGTAGTGGTGCAATTGCTGCATATGCAAGCCTGCTATCCAGGTGAGCACCAACCTGGAGAAGTGATTGGACTGACAGGCACGGCTGGAACCGGCCCTCACTTGCACATGGAGACTGAACCGCACCAAAAAATCTCATTTTCCCTGGCCTGGCAAACAATTCAAAAATCGGAGATGCCTATGATGGCGGTGTCCAATGGGCAGTTATTTGCTACTCTCGACTCTCCCGGCCTCCGCGCCATCGGCTATGCCGAAGGCACCCTTACCCTTGAAGGCAAGCCCACACAAGCTTACTGGGGGCACAGCGATCCGGGCAATTTTCGCCGTAACCAGGGCTGGTGTAGCGATCAGGGTCGAGGTGGCGGCAATGTCGAACTCGCTAACCAAAAATGCTTAGAGCGGGTACAGCAACGCCTTGAACTAATTAAGACTGATCTCCAAGCTGCGCAACTCAACCCAGAAACGCAGCCGCTGGTGCTGGTCAATACCGTCGATCTCTACAATCAGGCCAGCCCTTGGGTCTCGCGTCAATTCCCTGCTGCCTACCGTCGAGCACGCCAGCAGGGCTTGAACGGAGAGCAGGCGATTGTTTGGGCACGGGTGGAAGCGTTTCGGCGTCGGGGCAAGATTGATGCTTCCGGGTTAATTGGCATCTGCCAACGAGAGGGTCGCCGGGTGAGTGATTGGGATTGTGTGGCGGCGGATCAGCGGCGACGGGTGCAGGCCATCAGTGCAGTTCTGACTGGAGTTCCATAGTGATAATGGGATGCAGTAAATAAAATATATTTTTGTGATATTAAAATATATAATTATTGAATTCTGCCAGCGCATGAGCTTCTCTCTCTCTAGTGGTGTGGTTATCCAGTCCGACACAGATGCAAATCTAACTGGACTAGGAGCCATTTCGGGTGTGTTCACAACCACGATTCAGGGGGTAACGTTTTATGAATTACCCAGCAGCTTGCGCTTGGTCGTGAACGGCACTTTAACTCATGCCGACTTCACCCAGGTGCTTATTGTGGATTTCGATCCGGTGAACGGTTCCAGCTATGACCAGGGAGCCAATAATGCCGCAATTGAGGTGAATGGCACTTTCAATCTTGGCCTAGAGAGCACTGTTAATGGCGTGATTTACCGCCCCACAGGTTTGCTACTGCGGCTGTCTGGCACAGGTGATTTAGGCCATGCTTATGCAGGTGGACTGCGAGTTAATCCGGGCGGGGTGCTGAACTGGTATTCCGGCACGATCGAATCTACAAAGTCAATCGGCACTCAGGAAGCGGGGGGAATCATTAACATCTCTGGCCCTGAATGCGTATTCCTTGATAACGTACCTACCCCTGGAACCGGAAGTGACGGACGCCCCCGAGCGATCCGTTTTCCCCACCCATCTTCAAATATTTATGGGTTAACGCTCGATGGAACAAGCTCTGGACGAGCCTCAGCCCTATTCACTTACATAGGACTAAACACACTAGAGGGGGTGATCATTCGAGCTGGAGAATGGCAGCCACGCTCTGTTGGCAGCTCTGGAGGTGTGGGGTTAGCTGTTCTGCGCGGTTTCGACTTTAGGCAAAACCGAAATGTGGTAGACATTGCGATATCAGGTGCAGCTAGTCGCTGGGCACAGACTGAGTTCCGTATCCAGCCTTTACAAATTATCAATAACCCCAAAGGTTCACTAACAGTTCACGAAAAATCTAATAGTGATAATACTCGGTGTGGTGTATCTTTTTGCTTTCAAGAAGTTTCTTTTACGGTTAGAGATGCCACAGTAAACCCTCGAAGTCCTATTGCTTTTTGTAAAATTCGCATTCCCACAACTGATAATGGCGATCGCCGATCCGTAGTCGGTTCTGGCAATTCGCAAAACTATAACAATTGGGATTTTACGTCTGCCGACTACGATCGCGTTGATGCCATGACAGATCTGAACGGTCAAAGCGTCATAATGCAAGTGCCAGTTTATGCTGCAATCGCTGATACTTTTGATACGAGTTCCTTGACGCCTAACTTTATTTTATATTCCGAAAGTGGCACACCAGGGAATGATGATTTTACTGCTTATTTCTGCTCTTATCTTCATGAGTTGAGTCGCCATTCACTGATTTTGAAATCTGCTACTGTAATCACCCAGGATGTCGATTTAATTGTTGATTTATCTATTACAGAAACTAATCTATCTGCTGTTGGTGCTTATTCAGTAATCGATAACGCACGGCAATTTTATGATGTTGCCAAGCTCTGGCTCTATCTTAATTTCTCTACTGAATCCAGCACTCTGGTGCAACGCCAGGGAACAGATATCGACGCTGCAGCGTATGACATTGTGATTGATGCTGCCGCTGCTCAAGCATTTGATTTTGATGGCTCAATCATCACGCTCAAAACAGATGCCTATGTGGGACTCATCACGACTACTGGCTCAATCACCTTGCTCAACGGTGCAACTTACAACCTTAGCCCAGTTACTTTGGCTGGAACTGATCTCACTGGGGCCGAAATCCGCATCTACGACCTCGACAACACTCCACTTGGGAGCCTTGGTACAGAACTCGCAGGAGTGGAATCTTCTCCTAATGCAACTTTTAGCTTCTCAAGTACAGCAGGTAATACCGTATGGATTCAAATCTTTAAAACAGGCTTTGTGGAGTTTGGGCAACGCTACACCATCCCCACTAGCCCATCAACTTTTGCTGTCATTCTTTCTACAGATAAAAACCTATGACTTTAATTGATCACACAAACTATAATACTCAGCTTATTCAATCGAGTAGCCCGCGTGGATCTAGCCCTGATGGAAATATTTATTTTGGCGAGAATGAGATTCAACTGATTACCGCAGAGGAGTTGGCACAAGTTGATCTCGGCTCGGGATTAGTGGTCAACCCACTCAATAATAAGGATGGCATCACACTACGTGGGCTGTATAACTTTGAGAACCAAGAACGACGCACTGACGAGCTTCTCCGTCAGTATATTCGCTTTACTCAGGGGCGATTTCGATATGTCGGGGCCTATGAATTTATTGATGGGAATCGCTTGGCCGCTGGAGATGAGTCTAAAGTTCGTGGCTCAGGGTGGGTAGAATTTGCTGATGCGGATGCCACCCAACTTAGCCGGATCTATCACGGGCTTCGTAGCCTGAATAGTATTGATCCTGGCTCACAGCCCTATTACGCATTTTTGAGTGCCCAAACTGAGGCAGCGCGACAGGCGGCAACTTGGACAGATTTCTCACGGGTGGGGCCTATAGACGAGGCCGTACAGGTCTTCGGGGACACGTCTCATGGCGACGCAGGTGCTGGGAATTTTGACCACCGCGTTTTGATTTTGGAAGTCCGGGTGCGTACCTTTGGCAATCGTCCTGGGCAAACTTCATCTCAAGAAGCTGGGATCACCGAACTTTATGGCTTCACGGCCGGTTATGGATTGGGCGAGGTCACTGACACCAATAACACCGCAACCCTGGCAGATGTTTTTGGTGGAGCGGCTGTTGCACCCTATACGGGGTTATCGCTTGAGCGTGTGCCTGCAACCTTTATCAAATCTGGTTTCAACGAGGCAGATGGTATTTTTACTTGGCGACTGAATAATACTGAGGGTGCGACTGCTCAGCAATGTGCGAATTACCTAGATGCGATCGCTCTTCAGGATGCTGATATTGATGCTGGTGCAGGCTCATATAATGGGCGCAAGGGTCGGGTTTGGTACAGCCGTGATGCAAATGGGCGGATCGTAACCTCTAGCGTGGATGGGGAAGGGTTGTTTATTGATGGGCTCTCCACAACAGAGACCCAAAATGTTATTCAGAAAGCGGATAATGGCGATTCAAAAACTTACCCCTTTTTTCCAGAGGTTCGGATCAATGTTGGTGCGATCGCTGAGGGCGATCCCCTTGCTTGGTATCACGCCTTTTTCAGTGATGGGCCAGGCGCAAACGACTTTAATACTCCCAATGCCGTTACGGTTCAGGATAAAGATGGTAGTCCGGTCAAGGGGAATGTAGCGACGAATGCGGTAGGGGGAGTAATTAGCTTCCCTTTTGATTACGACGGGGACACATTGGGGGGGACAGCGGCCACCGACAAACAGATCACTATTCTGGTGGAAGGTGATGGTGTGGCTGCTCAATCTCTTGTGGAAGCGACGATTACACGCATCAGCACAATTAATATCAGTGCAGCACCAACAACCGAGAATAATGCTTGATTATCATGGCTCTTATAGAAGCAGTGGATTATGAAGCACAGCGCATCTATCTGGGTGCAGACTCTGTTGGTTTGGCAGGTCTGGATTTGCTGGATGTGTATCGGGTGGTGCGACAGCGACGGCGTCTCAATGAGAGCGATCGCCGCTTTGCTCCCCTCATTTTTGGCGGTGGCAATTTGCCAAAATCACCAGGCCGGTTTACCCCTGCTTACGTATTGTTGACGCCTGGTACAACCATCATCCCTTATGATGCCCCTCACACGTTGCGGATTACACGGGAGATCTTTACTAAAGATGGGATTGAGGGTCTTGCCTGTTTCGATCGCAGCCCACTGACAGCTCAGGTTGATTTTGAATACAATATCCCTCAAGTTGAAATCATCGTAATCAATGGTGGCTCAGGGCTGACGGCGGCTCAAGAGTCTCACCTGTTTAGTCTGGGGACACCGCAGCAAAATGCTGATGCTCTTCTGGGGACTGAGTTGCCATGACGACCTTAGCCGAAGCTATCCTGAATGCATCGTCGGCTGCTGACGGTGTCACCGTTGCTGAGCATCTACAATCACTTGGTGCAGGAGGGGACATCGCCATCACAACTATTCCGGCCCCCTTGAAAGCTGTTGCTCCACTCTCTGTCGAGGCGAGCGCTTACATCCCTAAAATACAAGCTGTGGTCTTGAAGGCTGCGGCCAAAGCTACGCTCAATCAACCCAACCCTACAGCTAAAGCCCATGCCTCTAGAGTTACTGTACGATGCCATCAAGACCCCAATAGAAGTTGACTTAACAAACTGGCTGGCAGCTTACGGGCTAGATATTGCAAATCATACTGATGCAATTTGGATGATTAAGCTTTCAGCCACTGATGATGATGCGGCTGCTCTCTACGTTGGTACAGAAGCAAACGATGGCCTCGCCTTTGTGGAAGATAAAGCGCTACTCTACCTTAAGGATTTCAAGCAGCTAACACCTGGAAGAACTTACCGTTTCGGTTTTGGACTTCGGTTCCCAGGTGATGAGCGGTTTCGAGAAGTGGCGATCGAGGACAACACCCTCAAAATCGTGCAGGATTTTATCCGCGCTTAGGCACGGAAATCACGATTCCATTGGAATTCCCTCTTAGGGTATACTCGAACGTCCCAAGCTTGATCTGGCGATTTACTGCTTGCACCGGAAAGCCGTTGGAGCCATTGATGGTCAGCACCCAATTCTGGTTCAGACTTAAAGGCTCAGTACTGACCACGCGTACCAGCCAATATTCCAAATCTTCGGTAGAGCCAGATAGGGCGGTTAGAGCCATCGCTTCCTTGACTGATAACTGCCGTAGGTAGGGGGTTGAGCCGTCCGGGTTCAGCACTTCGTCATCCAAGGATGGTTGGTCTGAGCTACCTGCGAAAACGCGAAATATCCCCTGGGCTGGATGATAGGCAGCAGCCCTTAAGCGGGTTTGCTGAATTCGCAACGAGAGTCTATCCAAAATAACCGGTACCAACACGCATCATTCCTTCTGTGTGCCATGTGCAAATCCACACCAGAACAACGGAGCGGCCGCTATCAATATCAGCCGCTCCCTCTGGGATAAAGCACGATCGCACCTGCCAACTTTTAAATAGGTCGTGGGGTTGGCCATTCACTTCGACTCTGATCCCCGTTTCAGCAAGACTCCGCAGGTATTGATCAAGGTAATCAAAAGCTTTACCTTGTCGCTGGAGCAGCCGAGCTTTGTCACTATCCCAGAGCTTTGTTCGAACAACGATTTCAAGCTCATTATTGCCGGGTGAATTGGCTCGGGGCATAGACCAGGCGATCGCACCATGCTGCCCGCTAGCACCGTCAATACGATCACTAAAATTCAGCCAATTCACGTCTTCATCGACTTTAGCGCAATGGTTCGTTAGAGCGGTGGCAAGCGCGGCAGCAATTTGAGCGTATGGGGATTCTGGGTAGGGCATGAGGTTTATTTTCCAGGGAACTTCAAACGACTCACTCGACGAACAATCTTCTGTCTCGCATCCTCAAAAGGGTTGGGCTTGCGTAGCTTACCGTTGCGATCCATATTCAGAAAATTGGTGTCACTGCGCCACCGGGCAGTGCCCTTCTTTCTTATGGAAATTGCTACGGCCCAAGGGTTTAGTCCTTTGCTGTGTGCCCAGAGAGAGAGGGCGTCAACAGGCGGTTGTCGTCCAGGGCCGCGGCCCGCAATCTTCCATCGCGCAGCGGGATCGTCGCTATAAGCTTTAAGGCTGAATCCCTTGACTTCAACATTCCAAGATTTCGCCAGTCCAGGAGAACTGACTCCGCGATAGCTTTCCTGCTGAAGCAGACGAAGCAAGTTTTCACCCTCTTCCCTGTAAATTCTCTGGGCAGACTGCTGGTACTTCTTATAAAGCCTTCGATAGCCAGGTGATGAGGTGCGATACTTAAATCCGATCAAAATAAATAAATGTCAGATTACTATATAAATATAGCGTTTCTCGATAAAGAGGTTTGCGATCGTAAACCTGCATCTAGCAGCGCCGTAACTCAAGCAATAGGTGGCATATGCCCACGAACAAATTAGGCTGGGGATACTCCTCTACCTACAATCCAGAGACAGGAGAATTTATTCTGCTTGCCCATGTCTCAGTGGCGGGGGCAGAAAATATTGAAACCGAGGCGTCGAAAGGGTCTCCCTACTTTGAGCCGGGTTCTCTGAGAACCTACGATAAGATGGAGCGAGAACGTTCCCTTGAGATTGAGATCACAATTGAGCAGGTAGTAGAAGCTCAAGAAGGCTTGCTACTCAATCGCCAGGGGGGCACTCAAACTTTTACTCATCCAGTTCCCATAAAGCTCGACCTGGTTTCAACGACCCGGACTGTATCTGGGTTAACTACGGATCAACCTGCCCAACTTGTAGAGCTTCTGTCCGCTGCCCCTGGTATGTCTCAATACACTCAAGTGCCAGCAGCAACGGGCCCCCAAAGCTCTGGAGAATTTTCGGTGGATACTGATAGCGTCATCCTACACGCCAGCGATGTTGCTGCTGGCAAAGTGGCGGGACTGCGATACATGAAGCAAAGCACCGCATTTGTCTATGGGGGCCCAAACCCCCTGAAGTCTTACGGGCAAGTTGAAGTCTACCTTCAAGAGTCCTATACAAAGGCAAGAACGCACGCAATTTATTTTCCGAGAGTTGAGCTGCTGCACGGCATCGATCTTGGCGATGAAAGAAAGATCAAAGGAGAGGCCTTGGTCGCTCCTGACTTGGGCTTTAACGAATATTTTGCAAAATGGCCAGTTGTTAATTGACCCTAACCACCAACTTCTATCACAAATCGCCCACCGGAATGGTGCAGCGCTTACCTTTAGCCCCACTACACCATTTTGAGGAGTTGCGCAGTCACTTCAAAGATCTGTGGCAAATTCTGCAACAAGTTGAGATGGCGGATAGCTACGCTTCATTGTGGGAAGAAGATGCTGAGTTTCGCCGTGTTGTGATGGCACTGCTTGAGCTGAACGGTTTGGGGAGCTGGTCGCTGTCACTAGGGGAGAAGATCGCTCTGTGTATCGGTATCAAGGGGCATCAACCAGTTTTAGCCCGGTACAACTTGATTGGCGATCAATTTTGCCCTATCTCTCGTGAAGGCATCGAGGGAGTTTTGCAGGGAATGGAGGAGGAGCCACCAAAACTAATAAAGAAGCGCATGGCTGATGTGTTCCCCCTGATTAACTGTGAAGGGGAATCTGTTTATCCTCGGGGTCTGTTGGCGATCGCGCACCGTGAATTTGAGGACTGTTATCTGGCTCTGGCCACTGAGGCCCAAGAGCTACAGAACCGTTGGCTGTTTGCTGATCCAGCGGCCATCATGCTCTACGGTGGTGAGGAATTGAGAGCACATGCCTATCACCTGCTCAGGCTGTTTGGTCTGGAGCCATCCAAGCTTAACTTGCACCAGGTCACAGAGTTGGCCCTGGCCTACAACAATGAACCTGGACTCTGCCCCCAACTGGCGGGGATTGTTCCCTGTGATGGTGACTTTCAAGAGAGCGGTCATGATGGCATTCCGATCCCAGAAACTGATTCAACCCTACATTTTTTGTTGGGTAGGTTGGCTGGAGCTGGTGTTGATGGCACGACACTAGATATGCTGCTCAAAACCTGCACGATCGCTGAATTGGAGAGTTTTCAGCATGGCATCGCCTGGGATGCTGAAAAGGCAGAAGCTGAGCAGGAACGCAGGGAGCGGGATGCTTTTGTGGGGCGACTTTTAGATGGGCAGATTGGGGGAATGATGCCTTGTGAATTTCTCCCCCGCCAACCTAACGGTATAACGGGGGCTTCTCAAGCAAACAAAGAGAGCTGAACCCCCACAGTTACTTGAGCTTCCTGCTTCACCGGCCGACTACTGTCGAAGCCTCCACAGGCAGGCAAGATGATCCCCACCTCGCATAATGCCCGATTGAGAATGTTGATGGCAGCATTCTCATCTCTGTCCATTTCCAGACCACAATGCGGGCATTGATGAGTTCTGACCGATAACGTTTTCGGCACTTTCGCACCGCAGCCTGAGCAATCCTGAGAGGTTCCGTGGGGTGAAACCTTGACCACGTGCAGACCGCGTTTCACCGCTACTGCCTCCAAAATGGTCATAAATCCACCCCAACCTGCATCCAAGATTGACTTGGCCAACTTCGTCTTAGCCAGACCTCGAATATTCAAATCTTCCAGCGCAATCAAATCAAACCGTTGCACCAGGGTGTGAGCAACTTGGTAGTGATGGTCTTTACGTTGCCGCTCAATCCGCTGGTGTAACCGCTGCACCCGATTGAGTTGCTTCAAATAATTCCGCGATCGCTTCTGCTTCCGAGAGAGCTTACGTTGTGCCCGTGCTAATTGTTGCTGTGCTCGGCGATAGAACTGCTGAATCGGAAAAGTTTCACCCGTTGAGGTGACAGCGAACTCCTTCAAGCCCACATCCACACCCACGGCAGTTTTAATCTCAGTCACAGGCAATAGTTCAGGCACTGAGGCATCTTTGAGCGTAATGCCTGCATACCAGCCGTCTGCTTTTTTGATGACGGTGCAGGTTTTCGGTATGAAGCCTTCAGGGAATGGGCGATGCAGCCGAATCTGCATCTCACCAATCCGAGAAAATCGGATACGCTCACCCTGGATGTGTACTCCAGCTTTGGGGCAATTCACCCGTGGGAAGATGAAAGAACGAAGTTTGCCCACTTTCTTGAACCGGGGACGACCGGCCCGTTTCCCTGTTTCATCGGGTTTCCGCCAGCGCTGCCAAGCCTTGTCTAAGCGGCGCAAGTTGCCTTGCTGCACTTCGGCGTAGATTCCCTTGTATTCAGGAAACAGAGCTTTTGTCTCTTTAAGAGCAGCTTGCTGGCTGTAATAGTTAACCGGCTCGGGAATATCGCCGATGGGTTCTGAAACGATTGAGCAAGCGTTGATTAATTCACGAGTGCGATTGAGCCAGTCTAGGCGTTGACCGAGAGCATAGTTCCAATGGCGACGGAGCAGTTCTAACCACCGTTCCATGAGGACGATTTGCTCAGTGCTGGGGTAGATGCGGTACTCGTGAGTCAAGATCATCGCCCTTACTCCACAACCTCAGACTTCGGCATCAACGCCACAACAATATGCTCACTCGACCGATACCGATTCGCTAGTTCATTAAGAGCATCAGCCGCATCAATATCGTTGGTCTCTTGAAAGTAAGCCGACAGCCCGCTTAGATAATCAGCAACGGTAAACCCCTCTCGACCAAGGGCTTCGAGGGTATCCGCAACGACGGACTTGGTCGCCTGAGCTTTAGCAGCCCACAAGTGCATGGGCAAGTCTGTACTGTTGAAAATGTTATTGCTGCTGTCCATGCTCCTCCTTGAGGGCTTGCCCAAAGTGATAGAGGGCATCAGACAATTCATCTTTCTGCTGCTGGGGTGCGCGGGTACGGTCAGCAATGCGTTTGACGGCATCCAACAGTTCGGGCACAGACACCCGACCGTTAGT
>JAAHHN010000084.1 GCA_010672165.1 Spirulina sp. SIO3F2
TCAAAAACCTATTCACCTCAGGCTCTTCAGGCGGCGACATTACCTTCACCAGTGGGGGTTCAATCAACACCTTTAACGGAACCTATGGCTCTCTAGATACCCGTGCAAACAGCGCTACTGGAGATGGGGGCAGTGTAACGCTGACTGCTGCTAATGGGATTACAGTTGGCCCGATTAATACTGAATCTGGTGTCAGTGGTGGTGCAGGCGGATCTGTTGTCTTAGAGAGTGATAGTTTGGTCACTGTGGATGGAACTGTCACCAGTAATTTTGTGAGTTTTCCTGCCAGCATCTCTACCGCAGGCTTCGATACAGGAGGCTCCATTCTCATTCGTCATGGTGGCAATGGTCTTATCCCCTTTGTTGTGGGCGATGCCAGCCTCAATGGCACTTCTGCCGCAATTACTGCGGGCAACAACTTCACGATTCTGCCCACCAATCACTATCGCTTTAGCCAGATTCAACCGGGGATTCAAATCCTCACGAATGATGCAGCCGGAGCTAATTTAGACACAGTAATCACGGGCACAGAACCGATTAATCAAACCCTGACAACAGAAGACTTGATTCGCTTAATTGGTCGTCAAGCAGGAGGCGAAACAACTTTTGATGAAGAGGGCGGCTATACCTGGGATCTTCCAGGTGATCAGTCCTTAGGTGGCTCAATTGAAGATAATGAAATTTTGCAAGAAATGACTGAGCTTGATGATTTCTTGGGGGATAGCTATGCCGTATTTAGCGATGTAGCAAACGATGTAGCGAGTGAGACAAATGGTGAAGCGGCTGAGACCACAGATGAAGGTGGTGAGGGAGATAGTAACGACAATGAAGAAAGTGTAGCCAATATTCGCGAGACCTTCAGCCGCATTAGTGAGCAGACGGGCACTGTTTCCGCCTTAATCTATGCCCTGAGTCAACCCGATGCGCTCGAACTCGTCATCATCACCCCCGACAATCAACTGCTACGCAAAGTCGTCCCAGAAGCCGATCGCGCCGCCTTGCGCAAAACAGTTCGCACCTTTCGCCGTCGCATTACTGGCCTCAGGGAAGACTATCTTGAACCCGCCCAACAACTCTATGAATGGCTCATTCGACCCATCGAAGGCGCGATCGCGGGTTTGAATATTGATACGCTGGTGTTCTCTATGGGTGATGGACTTCGTGCCATTCCGATGGCAGCCTTGCATGATGGCGAACAGTTCCTGATCGAAAACTATAGCCTCGGTCAAATCCCCAGCCTCAGCCTCACCGACAGCAGCTATGTGCCGCTCCATGATGCTAATGTCCTGGCAATGGGTGCATCTGAGTTCGAGCAACTTGAGCCCCTGCCAGCGGTTCCCAACGAATTGAGCTTGGTTGCCCAGCTCAAGTCAGGGGAGGAATATCTCAACCCCGCCTTCACTTGGGCAAACCTCGCCACCCAGAGCCGGAGCCGCAACTTTGAGATTGTCCACTTGGCAACCCATGCCAGCTTCCAAGCCGGTGCAGTGGAAAATTCTTATATTCAGCTCTGGGGGAAAGACCAAATTGGGGTGAATGAACTGCGGAACCTCCGTTGGTTTGAAGACCCCAAAGTGGAGCTATTGGTGCTCAGTGCCTGCGAAACGGCCTTTGGCGACCCCTATGCAGAGCTGGGCTTTGCAGGACTCGCCGTGCAAGCGGGGGTGAAGACGACCCTTGCCAGCCTTTGGCAAATTTCGGACTTGGGGACGATGCGGCTGATGCGATCGTTTTATGAGCAGTTGAGTAACCCTGATGTAACGATTAAAGCGGAGGCACTGCGGCAAGCACAACTCACCTTGTTGCGGGGAGAAGCGACTGCTGAGAATGCGCTGTTAGCAGGTATGACGCTGCCCCCTGAATTGGCGCGATATGCCGATACGGATTTGACCCATCCTTTTTATTGGAGTGCGTTTACGTTGGTGGGGAGTCCGTGGTAAGGCAAATGAGAGGCAGTAAATCTGCCAAATTCAGAGAAAACTTGCAATAAATATCAATCACTTTTTGCAGTGTTTTCTATACTTTCCGTACCTTTTGTTGTGCCACACTGGAATCAATTCAGATTCATTCTTGCTGTAATTCCAGGTCATTCATGCTTAAATCACGTTTCTGGATGGCAGGGTCTTTGCTCCTGTCTTTGGGTCTACCCAACCCTGGCTGGGCACAATCGATCACCGCTGCGCCCGATGGCACAGGTACAGCTATTACCATTGATGGCAGTACCTACCACATTCAGGGAGGAACCCAAGCGGGAGCAAACCTGTTCCATTCATTTCAAGCGTTGGGGTTGAACACAGGGGAGATCGCTAACTTCCTCAGCAATCCGAGTGTGACGAATATCCTGGGTCGGGTTACAGGGGGCGAGCCATCGATGATCAATGGCCTGATTCAGGTGACGGGAGCCAATTCCAATCTGTATCTGATGAATCCGGCAGGGTTTGTCTTTGGTCAGGGGGCGAGCTTGAATGTGGGCGGGGACTTTTTGGTGACGACGGCTGATGTGATTGGCTTTGATGGTGGTTGGTTTAATGCTGTGGGGGTGAATGATTATACTGCGTTGGTGGATACGCCCAATCAGTTTACGTTTTTGAGTGAACAACCCAGCGCGATTCTGAATTTCGGTGAGTTGAATTCTAGTCAAAATGTGAGTGTGATCGGGGGAACGGTTTTGAATGAAGGGGCGATCGCTGGCCAAACTATCACAATGGCGGCTGTACCGGGAGAACAATTGGTGCGGATTGCGCAACCGGGAATGTTGTTGAGTTTGGAGCTGCCCACGGCACAAGTCAGCGCAGGAATCAAGCCTGTTGCTTTACCGACACTATTAACGGGTGCAGAAACGATAATCAACCGTAGCGCAGCCGTCCCGGCTGCCAGCATCAATCCAGGGGATATGGTTATTGCCGGAGAAGTTTCTGGTCAACAAGTTGATCTCTATGCTGCAGGTCAGGTCACACCCACTGATGCAGATTTAATTGAGGGCGATACCCGTGTGATTCGTTTTAGCGAAACAGGCGAAAACCCCAACCAAGCCGTGTTTATTGACCGTCGTGCTGATAATCCTGAAACGTTGCTCTATGGTGCAGAAGCGGGAACAATTGCCCAGATTATTGAACGGAATGAAAACGGGATTTCAGTGATTAGTGAGCAGTTATCAGTGATCAGTGATTCGGTGGGTGAACTGGATTCTGTTGCAATTGTTGCTGAGGGGAATGAAGGGAACTTCTGGCTCGGGAGTGAATGGATTCGAGCAGAGAATATTGATGATTATGCTGCACAATTGCAGACGTGGGGTGAAGCACTGACAGTGAATGCAGACTTGCTGCTCTACAGTTGCTTTACGGCTTTGGGTGATACGGGTGAGGCGCTGGTACAGCACATTGCAGAGATGACCGGGGCGGATGTAGCGGCTTCGGTAGATGCGACGGGGAGCGCCAATTATGATGCAAATTGGGTTCTAGAGGCCAGTACAGACAGTATTGAGGCAAACAATTCATTTATCCCAGAAACGTTAGTGAGCTGGGATGGCAAGCTGGCCACAGTAACGGTTCAGAACCTGAATAATACCGGGGCTGGTTCTTTACGAACGGCAATTCAAACCACAGCGGGGGATGGGGATTTAGTAACGTTTGCACCAGGGTTAAATGGAACGATTTCATTGAATGGAACCACCTCCGGAGTGGATGGTGAAATTATTTGGTCAACAAACAACCTAACCCTAGATGGAGATAGTCGCATCACTGTTGATGGTGGGAACAACTCACGAGCATTTAACATTACTATAACTGCGAATAATGCCACCCTCAAAAATCTAACTATTCAGAATGGGACAATAACAGGTAATGGTGGAGGAATTAGCCACAGTGGAACTGGAATGCTAACCATAGAGAACACAACTATTTCAAGTAATTCAGCAAGCACAAGAGGTGGGGGAGTTTATAGTAGATCATCAATTGACTTAAGCAAGTCCATAATCTCGGGTAATGAAGCCAATTCTGGTGGTGGAATCGACGTTTCTTCAGCATCTGCCACTATAACGCTAACAGATTCAACCCTGACCAATAATTCAGCGACTGGCTTTGGAGGCGGCTTTTCTGCTTTTGGCTCCTCTCCGCTAACAATCACTAGTTCAACTATTTCTGGCAATGTTGCAGGGATTTTAGGTGGTGATGTTTACACCGTAGGTGATGTAACTATAACGGATCATATTGGTGATTTAAACCTAGATATTGGTGTCCTCAATCGCAAAGTGACTTTGAGCGGAACAGGTTCAATTACTGTTACGGGTAGTATTACAACAAACAGCAATCCCTTTACGGTTAATGCCGCCGCTGATCTAGATATCACGGCGCTAACCCTATCTTCCCTCTCTAATACAGACATTACCCTCACCGCAGGAGGCAATATCAAAACCCAAGACCTCGCCACTTTGGGGGGTGATATTACCCTCACTAGCACAGGTGGATCAATTAACACCTTGAACGGTTCAAATGGTTCTCTAGATACTCGAGCGTCGGGTAATGCAGGCAACATCACATTAACGGCAAATCGAGCGATCGCCATGGGGCCAATCAATGCTGAATCCACAGGAGGGGCAGGGGGCGCGGTGACGCTTGAGAGTGAGACCTTCGTAACAGTGAATGGCACTGTATCCAGTAATTTTGTGAGCTTTCCAGCCAGCATCTCAACAGCAGGTTTCACAGCAGGCGGTTCGATCCTGATCCGGCACGGGGGCAATGGTTTAGTTCCCTTTATTGTGGGTGATGCCAGCCTCAATGGCACTTCAGCAGCGATTACGGCTGGCAATGGTTTCACGATTCTGCCGACCAATGAATATCTCTTTAGCCATCGTCAAACTGGCATTGAAATTCTGACCAATGGTGCAGGTGCAGGTCTCGCCACAGTGGTTGCAGGGACAGAACCCATTAACCAAGTAATTACGACTAAAGACCTTATTCGCTCCATTGCTGAACAAGTTGGAGGCACGGTCACATTTACCGAAAATAGCTTAGATGATAGTTTTACATTGTCAGTGGGAAGTAAGACAATTGGGGGTCTGCTGAAAGACTATTCAGAAGAACTTGATCAAATCGATGATTTTCTGAGCAATAACTTTTCAAACATACTCACGACTGATTCGAACGATGAAACCACTGAGGCTGTAGATGAGGGAAGTGAAGAGGAGGAGGATGACGATAACAAAGATACAGCTGCGAACCTTCGTGAAACGTTCAAACGCATCCAAGAACAAACGGGCACAACACCAGCAATGCTCTATGCTTTGAGCCAACCTGATTTTCTAGAACTCATTGTAGTCACACCTGATGAGCGTCTTCTGCGCACCGTGGTTCCAGACGCCAACCGCGAAACCCTCCGCCGTACCATCCGCACCTTCCGCCGTCGTATTACCGCCACCAGTCCGGACTACTTAGACGCTGCCCAACAGCTCTACAACTGGCTTATTCGCCCCATCGAAAGCAGTATCAACAACCTCAATATTGATACCCTAGTCTTTGCTATGGGCGATGGACTCCGTAGTATTCCCATGGCAGCCTTGCATGACGGTGACCAATACCTCATTGAAAAATACAGCCTCGGGCAAATCCCTAGCCTCAGCCTCACCGATAGCAGCTATGTGCCTCTCCAAGATGCCAATGTCCTGGCCATGGGAGCCTCACAATTTAACCAACTCAAACCCCTGCCCGCAGTTCCCGGCGAGTTAAGTTTAGTCGCTAGTCTTAAATCAGGAGAGCAATATCTCAACCCAGCATTCACCTGGGAGAACCTTACCACCCAAAGTCGGGAACGCAACTTTGAGATTGTCCATCTCGCCACCCATGCTGCCTTCCGACCCGGTTCTGCGACCAACTCCTATATTCAGCTCTGGGGCGATGACCAGATTGGGGTGGAGCAGCTGCGAGAGTTGCGGTGGTTTGAAGACCCCAAGGTGGAACTATTGGTGCTCAGTGCTTGTCAAACCGCGTTGGGTGACCCCCATGCGGAACTGGGTTTTGCTGGGTTAGCCGTGCAAGCGGGGGTGAAATCTACTTTGGCGAGCCTCTGGCAGATCTCGGATACCGGAACCATGCGCTTAATGAGTGAGTTTTATCACCAGCTCAATAACCCAGATGTGACCATTAAGGCAGAGGCTTTGCGGCAGGCTCAGTTGGCACTATTGCGGGACGAGACAAACGTGCAAAATGCCATAACGCTGCCCCCGGAATTAACACAATATACCAATGCAGACTTGGCCCATCCCTATTACTGGAGTGCGTTCACGCTGGTGGGCAGTCCGTGGTGAAGCGGGAATTCCTTCTGTGGAGATGCAACGGAACGAAATTCAGAGTCTCAGAGATTTGCTACCAGAACTTCTCTATTGGGGTTGCTCAGCGTAGAAGACATTCGCTAGGGGCTGTCATCAGTTAGATGGCAAATGCTTACAGTGACTGACGCCCAGCCCCTTTTTCTGTTGTTTGGGTCGGGCGCTCTATCGCTTATCCCGTAGGGCTCCTGGTTGTAAATGACGACGCGCCCTAGAAATGTTGATTATCATTGAAATCCGGCCCGTTTACAGCAACGATTGTTCCTCCAGGTCATGATTCCTATTGCTCACACCTCTCGCTCCATCACTCCCCTGCTCTGTGGTGTAGGGTTATTCTCTTGGCTACTGCTGAGTCCTACGACTCCAGCGATCGCCCAGCCAAGTTCTGAACCCACAACCACCAGCGATGACTCAACCTCTCGTACGGTGGGCGGTGGTACTCGTGGTGGCGGGTCTTGTGCTGTCGCCCAAGAGCCCGGACTAACGGCCTTGGTTCCCAAACAGAGTATTGAGCAGGGTGATGGTCAATCGGAGCTTGTGGATCTGGTGACCTTTACCCAACAGGAGGATGTGGCACTCTACGTTTATATTCCCCCGGCTTCGGCGCAACTGGCAACGTTGGTGATGCGCGATCGCGCCACCCAGCAAGCCCTGTTTTTCCATGAATTTGACCTGACCCACGCCGATAGCATTGCCCAATTAATGCTGCCAGCGATCACCAACGCGAATTACACTTGGCAGCTCACGATTGACTGCGGCAATGATGTAGAAATTGCGGTGCGTGGCGAGGTGCAGCGGCTCACATCGGACGCCAATGTATCGCAAGTATTGCTTTGGCCAGAGCAGATGGCCGCCTGGTTGGCTGAGCGAGAAACTGATCCCACAGCTTGGCAAACGGGTTTAGGGGCACAGGACGGGTTAGCAGCTTATAGCGATCGCCCGGTACAAACCTACATTTTGGCTCCGGAAATTGTGGCTCCGGAATCTGGCACCCCCACCACAAGTGAATTTTGATCCGCTTCTCCGCATGGCTTAAGCAATGGCCAGGGGTGATCGTGATTGCGCCCTTGGCTACGGTGCTCGTTCTGGGTTTGCGCTACGTGGGACTGCTGCAAAAATTGGAGTGGGCCGCCTATGATCAATTTTGCCGTTGGCAGGTTGCCACCTATGCGCCGCAGCCCCAGCCTATCAAAATTATTGCGGTGGATGAAGCTGACCTCCAAGCCGGGGGCCAAGCTCTCATTTCCGATCGCGCCCTGGCTAAGGCATTACGCACAGTTGCGTCGCAAGACCCGGTGGTGATTGGCCTCGACCTCTATCGAGATTTACCCGTACCGCCGGGCCATAGTGAACTCAATGCCGCATTTGAGGAGATTTCCAATATTGTCGGGATTCAAAAAGTGGGTCAACCCAGTGTGGCCGCCCCAGCTGTCCTCGAAGCCGACAACCGTGCCAAAGCCAATGACTTTATTAGCGATGGTGATAATCGGATTCGGCGGGGGTTTCTGAATCTGCCGGGTGCAGACGGTCAAGCCGTTTCCAGTTTTAGCTTCTATCTGGCGTTGTGGTTTTTAGAAGAGGTTGAAGGTATCCACTTTGAAGCAATTACATCGGAACGCTGGCGTTTAGGGGCGGCTACCTTTAATCGTTTTAAGGCGTTTGATGGCGGCTATGTTTATGCCAATCAAGGGGGGTATCAGATTCTGATTAACTACCAGGGTCTAGGTCAACCGTTTGATATCATCCCTTTTCGCAACGTTGTGGCGGGCCAGCTCCCTGACGATTGGGCTAAAGATGCGATCGTTTTGATGGGTTCAACCGCAGAGAGCCTTAATGATATTTTTCTCACCCCTTTGAGTCGCCCCGGTTCCCGTGAAGCCACGGATTTCCTGTCCGGTGTGGAAATTCATGCCCATATCACAGCGCAATTTTTAGCGGCAGCAAGAGGCGATCGCCCCTTTATCCGCACCATTCCCGAGTGGGGCGAAATCCTCTGGACAGTGCTGTGGTCACTGCTCGGTGCTGGCTTAACCCGCTCATGGTCAGCGGTGCTGAGAACTCGCGCATTTCGGAGCAAATGGCACCAAAGTCGCTTTCTGCTGCGCCAGTTTGGGAGCACGTTGGGGTTATTGGGGGGGCTAACCCTGGGGAGCTATGGTCTCTTTTCGTTGGCGATTTGGCTACCAATCGTGCCCCCTGCCCTGGGGCTGATCACGGCCATGGGTCTAGTGCTGTTATCGGCGCAGGTGGCGATCGCTCGAGAAAATGCCCTGCTCTATCGTGATCTGGAACAAAAAGTCATTCAACGTACTCAAGAGCTGGATAAAGCCAAGGCCGTAGCGGAGCAGGCCAGTCAAGCCAAAAGTGAGTTTTTAGCTCAGATGAGCCATGAGTTGCGCACCCCCCTCAATGGCATCCTGGGCTATGCCCAGGTGCTGCTCGGTCGGGGCGACCTCACGCCCAAACAGCACAAGGGTCTTACTATCATTCATGAGTCGGGCAACCATCTGCTGAACTTGATCAATGAGATCCTCGATTTAGCCAAGATTGAAGCCCGTAAACTCGAACTCGTGTCCCAGGTCGTGAACCTACCGGAGTTGCTCACAGAAATTGCCAAAATTATTCAAGTGAAAGCCGAGCAAAAAAGACTTGCGTTTGATTACCAAATTTCACCTGATATCCCCGTGGGGATTTACACTGACCCGAAACGTTTACGGCAGGTTTTACTCAACTTGCTCGGTAATGCGATTAAATTCACAGCCCAAGGCAGTGTTACATTTACCGCAGAGATGAGTGATGCAGTGCGTGCTCAGGCTGGTTTAGATACCGAGATCGTGCCGATTCGGTTCACGGTTCAAGATTCGGGGGTGGGTATGAACCCTGAGCAACTGACCCAAATCTTTGCACCCTTTGAGCAGGTGGGGCGGCAACGTCAGCGATCGCAGGGGACGGGTCTGGGGTTGGCGATCAGTCGCCAACTGGTGGAGAAAATGGGCGGGACGATTCAAGTCAGCAGCCAACGGGGAGCAGGCAGTCGGTTTTGGTTTGAGTTGGCTTTACCCATTGCCCCGAACTGGCAAACCGATTTGCCTCAGTTTCAGCAGGGGCGAATCACGGGGTATTTGGGCGATCGTCGCAAAGCGTTAGTGGTCGATGATCATCCCGTTAATCGGATGGTTGTCTTGGATCTGCTCAGTACTCTGGGGTTTGAGCTGGCTGAAGCTGAAGATGGCCGTGAGGGGCTGGAGCAATATAGTCGCCTTCAGCCGGATCTGATTGTGACGGATTTGGTGATGCCAGAGCTGGATGGGTTTGAACTAACGCGCCAGATCCGTCAACTGGGCAACCCAGAGGTTGTGATCCTGGCGTCCTCAGCAACGGTACAGGAACGAGAACGCGAATTAAGTCTAGAAGCGGGCTGCAATGATTTTTTGCCGAAACCCCTCGATATGGCGTTGCTGTTGAGTAAAATTCAGCAATATTTAGGGTTGGAATGGATCTACGACGCGACGGAGTTGTCGAAGAAATCGTAGAGGACTAAAAAGTCTCGTATTCACTGAGGAGATGGCCTTACTCCTCATGACTGACTCACAGACTGTTTTAATCCTTCTCAGCCTGCTCCTCTTCAAGGTTTAATTCCGCCAATGTGATGCCGACAAACTTCAACAGTGGCTCAATCGGCACACCAAAACCTTGCAGAAACGGGATGATTTGCCGCAATATTCCAATGCGACCCTCTTGACGGCCCTTCTGGCGACCTTCTCTAAGCCCTTTCTCAATACCACGCTGTTCACCCTGACGCAGAATCTCTTGATAGACTGCTGATTCTTCCATGGTCTTGCTCCTCAAAATTCGAAAAACCAGTTCTGGCTTTAATTTTAACCCGGCAAACACAGCTGTTGCTGCATTGAGATTTGCACGGGTTTCTTGATCTGGGATTAACTCAATGCGTTGAGCAACTCGCCGCAGAACTTCCAACTGCTGTGCTTCTTCTGCCTGCTCGACTGAGTCGGAGGTCTGGCTTAACAATGCCAGTGGCAATAAACCTGGAGACTCAAGAAAATCCTCAATGGGTTTTTCCCACAAACGCACCACGTTAAATCCATGCTGCATTTTCCCAGCTTTGAATTTGTTTTCTTTCACCAAGGGAGAGTTGGTCTTCTGCAAATAAACCACCACTTGATGCATTCGCTTATTCGGAAATTTGCGATGTACCCGTAAAAAGTAATCTGCCATCCGCTGACCCATTTTGGGGTCAGGGCGGGTTTGAAACTCCACATGGAGAATGATGTCTGGGCCTTGGAGCAGGATTAACGAATCAGCTCGAATCGGCTCGTTTGACAGCTCTTTGGGGCTTAACTCCGCCAGGGCGATGGTTTCACCTAATAACCATGTTGCAAAATCTTCTGGGAACTGTTCGATTAGATATTTACAGAGATTGTCGTACATGGTTTAAAGAGTTAAATACAAATAAACCATTTGCATTGTGCCACTCTACCATACGTAATGCTAAAAATCCTTGTGTGAGTGATTCAATTAAGTCTCCTGGCATACTTCAAGCCTAAGAGCCGTGAGGACTGCACTTTAGCATTCGAGATAGTTTTGAATCGAGGCAATCACTTCATTGGGTTGAAAGGGCTTACTAATATAGCCCACAGCACCCGTATTGCGGATAACTTTGGTAATATCCACATCATCCAGTGCCGTCATAAAAATAATCGGAATCGTCTTAAGGTCGGGATCAGCTTTGAATTGCTGAGCTGAAGCGTCCTAACTTGCAAGGGGTATAAGCAAGTCCGAACTATATGTGCTCTGCCTTGGTGAAATAATGCCAAGCTTGAAACGATATACTCAGACAAAAGTTCTCCGTGATGTCTCTGCAATGATGAAGTGGTTTAATACCGCCGGCCCCTGCCAAGCTGATATTCACCATATGCTCTCTCCCACGGAGCGGCTGCCAGGGGTTAAAACCCTGATTGACCAACGGAGTTACTTTGTTATCCATGCGCCGCGCCAAATTGGTAAAAGTACGGCCATGATCGCCCTAGGACAGGAACTCACTGCCAGTGGCAAATATACCGCGATTATGGTCTCTGCTGAAGTTGGTACAGCTTTCCCTAGAGATATGGGCAAGGCGGAACGCGCCATCCTTAGTTCTTGGCAGTTAGCATGTCAAGCTTGGCTACCCGCAGATCTACAGCCACCTGCATGGCCAACAGCAGATGAGGGAAGGCAAATCAGTGCGGCGTTAAGCCTTTGGGCTCAAACCTCACCTCGACCGCTGGTCGTATTTATTGATGAGATTGACGCCCTCCAAGACGAAGTGCTAATTGGCGTTTTGCGACAACTCCGGGATGGTTATCCTAAACGCCCTCATGATTTTCCTCATTCCCTAGCCCTGATTGGTTTAAGAGATGTTCGGGACTATAAAGTCGCTTCCAGGGACAGTAACAGACTCGGTACTGCAAGCCCCTTTAATATCAAAGTTGAATCCCTTACCCTGAGAAACTTTACTGCTGAGGAGGTTGCTCAACTCTACCAACAACATACAGATATCACTGGACAAATCTTTGCCACTGAAGTTTTAGATCAAGCCTATGAACTGACCCAAGGCCAACCCTGGCTGGTGAATGCTCTGGCGAGAGAAATGACTGAAAAGCTCGTTAAAGATATCACGCAACCGATTACGCTTGAACACCTCAAACAAGCCAAAGAAAACCTGATTCAACGCAATGATACCCACCTTGATAGTCTGACTGAACGCCTGCGGGAACCCCGCATCCGCGCCATTATCGAGCCGATGCTGGCGGGTCAACCTCTTGGAGATATCCCCCGAGACGATCGCGAGTTTGCTATTGATCTGGGTCTACTACGCCGTCATCCAGCCGGGGGATTGGTGATTGCCAACCCTATCTACCGCGAAGTGCTACCACGAATGCTAGCCAGTGGTTCGCAAGATAGTCTGCCGTTGATTGCACCCACCTGGCTGGATGAGACTGGCGCCTTGATCCCCGAGACACTTCTAGACGCCTTTCTCAAATTCTGGTGGCAACATGGACAACCCCTCCTTGGCAGTGCGCCTTACCATGAGATTGCGCCCCATCTAGTGATGATGGCTTTTTTGCATCGGGTCGTTAATGGTAGCGGCACACTAAATCGAGAATATGCGATTGGCAGCGATCGCATGGATCTCTGCTTAGAATATGGCGCTGTTATCATTGCCATCGAACTCAAAGTTTGGCGGGACGGCCGGCCTGATCCGCTTAAAGCTGGGTTAGAACAACTGGATAGCTACCTAGCCAGATTAAAGCTAGATTGGGGTTGGTTGGTGATTTTTGATCGACGTTCAGGATTACCGGATCTTGCTGAGCGAACAACAACTGAACCCGCAGTTACGGAGAATGGACGTAAGATTACCGTGATTCGAGGTTAGTCACTAGAAACCTCGCTGTTGTTGGGTTACTTTGTGTAACCAGAATATATAGCAGTAGGTTGGGTTGAGTAATAATGTAGTTTGCTTCTCGTAGAGTAACCCAACGCGATCGCTGTATGACTTGCTGGTGTTGGTTTTCCTGCGTCAACTCAACCTACAGTTTATACTCCTGATCCTACTAGCGAGAAATGGGCAGGTCACTCAGGGCATGGTTCAGATAGCTCTGGATCATCTTCAAAAATTGCCCCCCGTTTTTGCAAGTCGGATTTCTGTTCTAGATTTATCCCTCGGTTGTTCCAAAAGTGAGCATTGTTGACATCAGCTTTTGTTAAGTAAGCTCCTATCAGGCAGGCCCCTATCAGGTCAGCCCCCATTAGGTTAGCCCCTTTCAGATAAGCTTCTTTCAGGTTGGCTTCCCTCAGATTAGCCCTCATTAGGTCAACCTCCATTAAATTAGCCTCCCTCAGGTTAGCCCTCATTAGGTTCCCCCTTAGGTTAGCTTCCTTCAGATAAGCTTCCATCAGATTAGCTTCTCTCAGGTTAGCCCCCTTCAAGTTAGCTCCTGTGAGATAAGCCCCTCTTAGATCAGCCTCCATCAAGTTAGCTCCCTTCAAATCAGCTTCTATCAAGTTAGCTCCCCTTAGGTCAACCTCCATCAACTTGGCCTTATCTATCTCCCCCGACCTTATTCGTTGAATTATGTTGATTTTTTCTTGTTCTTTCTTGTCCGGAGGCCGAACGCCTAAAACCTGATGCCCTTGAAGTTCGCGAAGCTCTCCAGATGTAATCAAGGAACGAAGTCTTGTAATATCTTCTTCTGAACCAGTCAAAAATAGCTTGATGCTACCTTTTTCATAGTAAGCGAGTTTCAATGTTCTGCTTCCTTGCAATTTGATTGATGCGATGCTCGCATCAATCAAACTAGCAAGTCCTTCTACTGTATGAACAGAGATATCTACTTCAAGCTCTAGAACAACTGAAACTATAATTTCTGACTCTAATCTTGGCGATGGGATGTAAGGACTCTGACAAAAAAGTGGTAGCCAACTGGCGTAGGGATAGCCGTCCATTGAATCGTAAAGACGATCACAGGCAAATTGAGCCGCAAGGTGTAGAGGTTGACCAGCAACAAACGCTTCAAAGAAGTACACCAAAAACTTTTGGGAAACTTGCTCTGGGACAACACTTCGCATGACGATCATATACGGAATGCAGATGTCATCCTTAAGGGTGCGGGCTAAGAGTTCTAAGCCATCACAGAAATTGAAAATCGCAAACTGTAAACCAGATTGCACAGCTTGGCGCAGACCGTACAAAAGATCATGGAGGCTTAAAGTTTCATGTGCATCGTTGAGATATAAAACACCTTGCCCATCTTTGGTTTCGCTATGACCTGCGAATACGACAATATTCCAGGATTCCTGCCAGAGTTGATTAGAGATTTGAGCGCGATCGGGTTGATTGAGAATCTTGACCTCTATTAAGTCGCTTCGGAGACCTTCAAGTACCTTTTTATCAACTCCCGTGTCAATATCTTTACTGGCTCCGAACACACCTAAAATTCGAGTTCTCCGGAACTCAGGCGCTTTCTCTTCAAGAACATCTCGGTTAATGACGTTGCTAATTTTGGAGATGAATTTTGCTATCCTCTCACCCAACCCTCTTCTAGCGAAAGAGCGCTTCCTCAGCCCTTCTCCCATTGGGAGAAGGGCTGAGGAAGAGAGCAGTTCACTCCCGCAATAAGGCAATGCCAGGTTAACGGTTGCTTTGGGGTATTCCCTGAGGAATTCCCAAGCTGACCAAGGCAATTGTTGAAGGGAGCGATCTCTCGTTTGGATCAAAATCTGGATATTATCATCCTCGCTCAATACTCTAAGCAAATTTTCATGAATTGTCTTGAACTCAGGACTTTTCAACCAATCATTGAGTGCTATTACTAACTGATCCGCAGATGATTGGCAAGATTTCAGATTCACTCGCCCAGTTTGAATCACTTCCGGTCGAATATCTCGACCCCTCATTAGTGGTCTATACTCTTCTTGCCAATATCGCCGAGCTAACTTTGCCAAGTCTGGATTCGCAACTCCTGTGACTGACATCATAATTACTGGGTGGCTGCGATCGCCCTGGTTAAAAATCGTCAGATCAACTGCAAGCTCTGCTTGTAATGTGCCATAAAACGTTAATAGAATCTGCTTGTCTATGGAGTAAGATTTTTGTATAATCATCGGCTTTAAATAACAAAAAATCAATGATTTAATCTAAAGATTTTTTTATGATGTATTGATCAAATAAATTTGCTTTTGGACTAGCTGAGTATATTCTCTGGAATGAAGTGATTGACTGGCGTACTTGAGCAATATCTCACCTATTTTGTTTGAGTGTCGTTCTATCAGTATTAGCGATTAGAGATAGAGCATTGGAGCACAGTTCAAATAGCTCTGACTCATCCTCAAAAATTGCACCTCGATTTTTTAAATCGGATTTCCGTTCTATATTTATCCCTTTGTTTTTCCAAAAGCGAGTATCATTGACATCAGCTTTTGCCAGGCAAGTATCTATTAGATTAGCCCTTTTTAGATCAGCTCCTTTCAGATCAGCCCCTTTTAGATTAGCTCCCTTTAGGTTAGCTCCCATTAAGTAAGCTTCTCCCAAGTAAGCATTGATTAGATCAGCCCCCATTAGGTTAGCTTCTTTCAGAGTAACCTCCCTCAAGTTGGCTCCCCTTAGGTCAGCCCCCATTAAGTTGGCTCCCTTCAAGTTGGCTCCTGTGAGACAAGCCTCTCTTAGATCAGCTTCTATTAAGTTAGCTCCCTTCAGATCAACCTCCATCAAGTTGGCTCCCTTCAAGTCAACCTCCATTAGGTTATCTTTATCTTCCTTTCCTGATCTTATGCTTTGAATTGTGTTGATTTTTTCTTGTTCTGTCTTATCTGGAGGCCGAACACCTAAAACTCGATGCCCTTGAAGTTTACTAAACTCTCCAGATGTGATCAAAGCATGAAGTCTTGCAATATCTTCTTGTGAACCAATCAAAAATAGCTTAATGCTACCCTTTTCATAGTAGGCAAGTTTTACTGTGCTATTTCCTTGTGATTTGATTTCTGTGAGCATCGCATCAATCAAACTAGCCATTTCTTCTACTGTATGGACAGAGGTATCTATTTCAAGGTCTAGAACAATATGTTCTGATCTATATTGTGGAACTGGAGCTGGAGCTGCTGTTGCTGCTTCTTCCCTTGCTACTACTAATTTCCAGTCAAGTTCGAGCGCCTTACAAATTCTGGAAAAGCTCAATCTTCTTAAGCGCTTTCCCTCCCAAAAACGTTGCAGTGTTCTTTGTGAAACTTCAGCCTCGTCTAACCATGCATCGTCAAGTTTATTCCACCCTTTCTTAAGACGTGCTGGTTCAACAATGTTCTCTAATGTCTCAGTGCTGGCTCTGGGATTTGGCATATGTTTTACTCAGCAATGTTGGCTAAGGTGACAAGCTCTATGTTGAGTATTGACCCCCTCTCTACCGTCCATGCTCAACCTGTTCGATTACCCCAGTCTAAAACGGCAACGGCGCATACCGCTGAGCTAACTTCTCAAAAACCGTCTGAGTCCCATGTCGGTTCTTAATCCATACCGCCCGCTCCTCATTATCCTGAGCCTCCCCGCAACCGTCGCCAAGCTTTCACATGACAATCATCTGATGATCCTTAAATCGGTAAGGGCTGAAAACCCTCGTGTCGGCGGTTCGATTCCGCCTCCCGGCGTACTTCAAGCCTAAGAGCTGTGAGAACTGAACTTTAGCATTCGAGATATTCTTGAATACAAGCAATCACTTCATTAGGTTGAAAGGGCTTACTAATATAGCCCACAGCGCCCGTATTGCGGATAACTTTGGTGATATCCACATCATCCAACGCCGTCATAAAAATAATCGGAATTGTCTTAAGGTCAGGATCAGCTTTAAATTGCTGACAAGTTGCGGGGCCGTCCATTTCCGGCATGATCACATCCAACAGCACCAGCTGAGGGGGTTTTGCCTTAGCGGTGGCGATCGCTTCTTCCCCAGAGAATGCCGTGATCACCGTACAGTCTAAAGCTTCTAAGACTTCTTCAAGAACATCCGCATTCAGCGGGTTGTCGTCAACAACTAAGATCAGCGGTTGGGGCATCATAGAAAATCCGGCAGCGTGCAAACAATGATGTGTGTCGAGGTAGACAAGTGATTTTTGACAACTGTAGCAGGTTCAAGATCCTTCACTTAGCGCTGCTTCAGACGGTAGCCCACCCCCCGCACGGTTTCAATCAGGTCATCCGCCCCCGCTTTCCGGAGCTTGCTGCGGAGGGTTTTGATGTGAGACTTAACCGTCTCTTCATCGGGGATATCCTCACTGGCCCAGCAGTGGTCACTAATCACAGCGCGGCTCAGGATGCGACGACCATTCTGCAAGAACAATTCCAAGATGCCAAACTCTTTGGGGGTCAGGGAAAGAGTCGTGCCATCGTAAGCAATATCCCGGGATACGGTATCGAGTTGGAGTGAACCCCAGCGTAAAATCTGACTGGGTTCGGCAATCCGAGTGCGCCGTGCCAAGGCACGTAAACGGGCGAGGAGCACCAGCAGGTCAAAAGGTTTGGTGACATAGTCGTCAGCACCCGCATCGAGACCCGCAATTTTATCGGTGTTGGTATCTTGGGCTGTCAGCATTAGCACTGGCGTCCGTTTGCCTGCATCTCGCAACTGCCGACAGAGACGAATGCCATTGATTTTAGGCAATTCCACATCCAGCACCATCAAGTCGTAGCTCAGGTCAATGCCTTGATTCAGACCCATCTCACCGTCCGTTGCCCAGTCCACCACATAGCCCTCATCGGTTAGGGCTTCTGTCAGGCTCTCGCCCAGTTCAAGGTCATCTTCAACCAGCAGAATCCGCATCGACTCATCACTCTTGTCTTCTCACCTCTTTTATCTTCGCTTGTTTCGCTCCTGGAATATCACCAACGTATGGGGTGAATGACCGGTATGGAGAGCGATTTTGAGCCATACTGATGGGATTCATGGGTCTCGCTCCTAGAAGAGAATGCCAGTTTTCCGTCACCCCTATTGGCTCAATGCGGGCTTTATAACCTTGTTTCTATTCTTGCTGCTCCAGGCGATGTCAATGGACTTAGGAGCGAATGGGTCTACAACAGACCAATGGGAATTGATGTTGATTGGGGTTTGCTTGGTCATTCTGGGGCTGCTCTACGCAGGGATGCGATCGCTGCTCCACACCCAAGCCCAACTCCAGACACAGAACCAAGCTTTAACGGCAGAACTGCAAAAACACCAGTCTGAGGCGAGCCAGGGCTTAAATGACCTCAAGTTAAGTTTTTTCTCGATGGCCTCCCACGGGTTTCGGACGCCCTTGAGCAATATTCTGGTTTGTGCGCAGTTGCTTGAGCGCCCTGGCGCAAACGAATCCCCCGAAAAACGCCAACGGAATCTGCGCCGGATTCAAGCCTCGGCGAAGACTATAACCCAACTCTTGGCTGATCTGTTATTACTGACCCGTGCGGAGGCGGGCCAACTCGAACTCACGCCTCGGAAAATTGAGCTGTTGAGTTTTTGTGATGCGGTGTTGGCGGAGGTGGAGCAGGCGATGCGGGAACCACGCCCCCTGAGTTTTGTGGCGGCAGGAGAACGGGATTTTGTCGTTTCGGATGAGGTGGTGTTGCGCTCGATCTTGATCAATCTGCTTAATTTGGTGACGAAGTATATGGGGGCAGAAGGTGATGTGATGCTCCGTGTGCAGGGGGAGGAGGGCCAGCTCGGTGTGCAAATCTGCGTTGAGGGCGCGGCACTCTCCGAGGTGGTTCGGGCCAAGCTGTTGAGGACGTTGGTGCCAGACGCTCAAACCAAAATGAAAACAGGGTTAGCGATCGCCCAGAAATGTTTAGAGCTACATCAGGGGACGATGACCGTGCAGAGTGAACCGAATGGCGCGATCGCCATCGGGGTTGAGCTGCCTTGGCTGGTTGAGGAGAAAGAATAGTTCAGTGTCTCTCGGGTCATGGCTCTGCCGTGACCTGCATTGCGGCTCTGCTATCTACAGTTCAGGGCAAACCTTGGCGTGATTGAAGGCAGAGCCTCTAGATTTGCATTAATGCGCCCCATTCGCCGGGGGCGAGGGCGTTTGTAGAGTTAGCGCTGGAGTTTATTTAGAAGTTGGTGAAGATGGTGCAGGGACAGAATGTAGTCTTGTGATTACTCCAAGGCTTAATTGTAGGTTGGTGTTGAGTGGAGCGAAACCCAACAGCGACAATGGTTGTGTTGGGGTTCGTGCCTCAACCGCAACCTACACACAAACCTAATTTTTAAAGTTGATAGAGCACTAGATTCAATCTGCGGGCGCACCTGATTTTGTTAGAAGCACGCCGTTTTACTGTAAAGGGAATGACCGATCAGCCATGTAGGATGATCCTCAAATAGATGTATTGAGCTTATAGATTATAGTCCAGTAGGTTTTATGGAGAGAGTCAGAAAGTTGTTCTGATAATTACGTATTCTTAAGATGGTTTTATAAGTTTGCTAAATTCACTGTATAACAGGAGGATTGTGAAATGTAATACCAGTTCGCAATTCACAGTTACAGGCAGGGCCATTGCAATGTATGGATTTACACAAGGTAAGCTGTAGTCGAATTTTTTAGTTTTGATGTAAAGAAAATTTGGATAATATGACTCGATATTTTAAAGCTGCTAAACGAAGAATTGAAGATGCAAAGCACAAAAAATTAGAGACACTTAACCTTAGCAGTTTAGGATTATATGATATTTCATTACAGTTAACTCAGCTTACTGATTTGACTGATCTTGACCTTTCTGGAAACATACTGATGAGCTTGCCACCGGAATTAGGTCAGCTCAAGAATTTAAAATGGCTTTATCTCTCTGGAAATGAGCTAGCAAGTTTGCCATCAGAATTGGGTCAGCTTGTGAGTTTGATTGGGCTTTACATTTCCGGAAATGAACTAAAAAAATTGCCACCGGAATTAGGTTATCTTGCTAATTTAACTGAGCTTGACCTCTATGGAAATGGACTAACGGGTTTACCGCCAGAATTGGGTCGACTTACTAAGTTAAATAAGTTTGATCTTTCCGGAAATCAACTAGTGGATTTACCTCCAGAGTTGGGTCAGCTTATGAGCTTAACCCAACTCGATCTCTCCAGAAATAGACTTAAAAGCTTACCACCAGAGCTAGGTCAACTGATTAATTTAGAGTGGCTTTACTTGTACAGAAATAGGCTGAACACTTTGCCACCAGAATTAGGGCAACTCATGAATCTAACTGGACTTCATGTCTCCGGAAATGAATTAACGAGTCTCCCGCCAAAATTAGGTCAACTCACCAATTTGACTGAGCTTGATCTTTCCAGAAATAGGCTAAAAATTGTGCCACCAGAATTGGGTCAGCTTAGAAACCTAACAAAGCTTGACCTCTATGGAAATAGACTAACAACCTTGTCATCAGAATTGGGTCAGCTCAGAAACCTAACAAAGCTTGATATTTATGGAAATAAGCTGAAAGACCTCCCCCCGGAATTGGGTCAGCTTACTAATTTGACCGAGCTTGATCTCTCTAGTAATGAGCTAAAGAGCTTGCCTCCAGAACTAGGTCAGCTTACTAAGTTAAAAAAGCTTGATCTTTATGGAAATGAACTGAAAAACTTACCATCGAAATTAGGTCAGCTCAAAAATCTAGAATGGCTTGACCTCTCCAAAAATGGACTAACGAGTCTGCCACCAGAATTAGGGCAACTTCCTAATCTGACGTGGCTTAATCTCTATGGAAATAGACTAATGAGTTTTCCCCCAGAGATTGTTCAACAAGGTACTAAAGCAATTCTTGCTTATCTCAGAGAACAGCAACAGGAGAGTGGAGAACCCCAGTGGCTTTCAAAACTTTTAGTTGTGGGTGAGGGAGGAGTCGGCAAAACTTCTTTGCTTAGCTCATTGCGTGGGGAATCATTCAAATCACAAGAACCTTCCACCCACGGCATTGAGATCAAATCTCTAGAGCTAGCCCACCCCAGCGGAGTCAATGTGATGATGAGGCTAAATACCTGGGATTTTGGTGGGCAGGAGATCTATCATGCCACACATCAGTTTTTTCTGACTAATCGTTCACTCTTTCTGCTAGCGTTTAATGCCCGCTTAGGCTTTGAGCAAGGTAAACTCGTTTATTGGCTTAAAACCATTCGTGCCAATGCTCCCGAATCACCTATCATTCTTGTTGCAACTTGGGCAGATGAGCGCGATGCAGACTTACCTCTCTCAGATCTTAAGCAGCAATTTCCACAAATTCTTGATCTCTACGAGGTCAGTAATAAAACCAAGACAGGTATCAGAGAACTTAGAAAAATTATCACTGATGTAGCAGCAGCGCTGCCACTCATGGGTGAAGTTTGGCCGTCTAGTTGGCTCAAATTCGCCAATACAATGCGTCAAATTGATACAAAATATACAACACCTAAAAGTTTTTGGGCAGCAATGGATAAATGTAAAGTTTCTAAAGAAGGCCAACCTATCCTTGCAAATTGGCTGCATGAATTAGGTGACATCCTCTTTTTTCAGGACGATGAGGAAGTTGATAATCTGGTAATTCTCAAACCCCAGTGGGTCACTGAGTATATTAGCAAGGTGCTAACTGCTGAAGAGGTTATTAAGTCCAACGGTATTTTTACCCGTCAATGTATGGATCAAGTCTGGGAAGACCTCAAGCCTAGTTTGCGAGATTTCTTCTTGCGATTGATGGAGCGTTTTGACCTCTCCTATCGAACCCTTGAAGATCGTGATATTAGTCTTGTTGTCGAACGTCTCCCCTTTGAGCCAAACTATCAATCGCTTTGGGAACAAAAACAAGAGGAAATAAACTGTAGAGAGATTTCAATGAAATTTCAAGTCAGTGAAATTCTTCCGGGTATTCCTACTTGGTTTATTGCCCGCCAGCATCGCTTCACGATTGAACAAGGAGAACGTAAAGGTATTCATTGGCGAACAGGAGTCTTATTTCAGGACTTTGAAGGTAAGCATCTTGGTTTAGTTCGTACTCTACGTGACGATAAAACGAATGCTAACTATTTGCACCTCTCTGTCCGCGGGCCTGTTCCACACAACTTCTTCAGTGTTCTACGAAATGGTCTAGAACTGACCTTACGCCGTTACCCAGGTCTCGAAGTGACCCGGCTGTTACCTTGCCCTGATCCTATTCAAATTAGCTGTTTACATGAGTTTGACTACGCTAACCTTTACAAACGTCTAGAGCGCACCCCACCCAAAGAGGATATTGAGTGCCCCAACTGTCTCGAAAATATCTCAGTTAACCAGCTCTTGTTTGGTATTCACTACACCACTCAAAATGCTGTCATTGCCAAAATTGATGAACTGCAAGCCTCAAAAAGAAAAGGCTTGGATACGTTGCAAGACTCTACGGAGCAAGACTTTACTGAATTTCGAGAACTTATTCAGCGAGATATATTGCGAGATATCCGTGCGGTACAAAAACAACTTGAATCCCCTTGTCCCAGTGTTTTCGTTTTGCGCCCCGACGATCGCTCCGTCTGGCAAAAAGATATTGGCTCCGAACGCATTAACCTCCAGCTCTATTGCGAACATCCTGGCTGCTTCCATCCTGTACAAGACGGTGGCCTTTACGCCATTGATAACCCCAAACAATGGCTCAAAGTAATGGCGCCTCATATCAACCGTCTCTTCGGCATTCTTAAATACGTCACGCCTGTCGTTGGCCCCTGGCTCAACGTGACTGTACCTGATTACAGCGAACTTATTGCTAAAGATCTCAAACTCACCGCTGCTTTAGTCAATAAGCTACCAAAAGCTAGCTTTACAGACGACGATCACAGCTTTATCGACGATCGCTATCCTTCTGCATCAGTACACAAAATCAGCGGTTCTGCCCTCCGCACCCTGCACCAATTCCTTAAACAAAAAGATCCCCAACAAGTCTGGGGGGGCTTAAACCGCGTGGTTACACCCGAAGGTGATGTGCTGTGGCTCTGCGATACCCATAAGAAAGAGATTTACCCCACAGCCCGATAGAAAACCACTACACTAAGGAGTACGCTCAGAACTGCAAACCAGAACGACAAAATCAACTTGCGATCGCGCCCATGCTTTTACCCGAACAACGCAAATGAAATTGAGCTGCATTGAAGAGCAGTTAAAGAAAATGTAGTATAAAAATGTTCAGAGCGGGAGCCTAATGATAAAAGTTGTGCCTTGCTCCAATTCAGATTGGCATTGAATTGTACCATTGTGCTTTTCGGTGATGATTTGATGAGCGATCGCCATCCCTAGTCCTGTCCCTTTGCCCACATCTTTTGTGGTAAACCCTTGCTCAAAAATTCGCTCTGCTGTCTCGTTACTCATGCCACAGCCATTATCTTGAATTTGAATTTCTATATACTCATCCACTACACATGTTGTAATTGTAATTATATTAGGTTTTAATTCAATTTCTTGATAGCTTTTTGCAATAATTGAGCAATTGATCGCATCAATAGAGTTGGCCAAGATATTCATGAAAACCTGATTAATTTGTCCAGGATAGCAATCTACTTGAGGAAGCTTGCCATAATCTTTGGTTAACTCAATCTCTGGGCGCTTTTCATTTGCTTTAAGACGATGCTTCAAAATCAGTAAAGTACTATCAATACCAGTATGTATATCAAACTCTGTTTTCGTTTCATGATCTTGGCGAGAAAACAGTCTTAAGGCGAGGCTAATCTCACGAATCCGATCGCAACTCACCGAAATTGTATTGAGGATCTTCGGAATATCATCGAGCAAATAATCGAGATCAATCTCCTCGGCATGGTCTTGAATTATATTCTCGGCTTGGTGATTATGGTAAAGTTGCAAATGTTCAATGAGTTCTGCGATCGCCACTTTAGCCTCATGGGCATTGCCACTAATTGCACCTAATGGATTATTGATTTCATGGGCAACTCCAGCAACCAAATTTCCCAACGCAGACATCTTCTCCTGTTGCACCAGTTGCAGTTGAAAATCCTGTAATTGGCTCAAGGCGACTTCAAGCTTTTGCGTCCGTTCTAATACTTGGGCTTCGAGGTTTTGGTTGAGCTGCCGGAGGCGAAGATGGGCATTGACACGCGCTAGCATTTCTTGCTCTTGAAAGGGTTTGGTAATGTAATCAACACCGCCTAAAGAAAAGCCTTTCACTTTATTCTCGACATCGGCAAGGGCAGTAATAAAAATAATCGGGATATTGGCAGTGACCGGATCAGCTTTGATGCGCTGACAGGTTTCAAACCCATCCATCCCCGGCATCATCACATCCAGCAGAATCAGATCAGGTTGGTAGTTCTGAACACGATTAAGCGCTCTTGTCCCGTCAATTGCTGTGGACACCATATAGCCAGCATCCCCCAAGGTCTCGGTGATTACTTCTAAATTAGCAGGCGTATCATCCACTGCCAGAACTTTCCCCTTAGTCATCACACTCACTCTCCCGTTTTAGATATTGCTGCAGTTGCTCTTCCACTTCCTCAATTTTAAATTGCTTCGTCAAAGATAATAGCGGATCAGTAAAATTACGGAAGGATTCCTCCGCATTTACTAATCCTTCCAAGGCCATTCGCACACCACGTGTGTCACCTTGTTGAGCGATTTTGAGCAATGTTTGGAGTTGTGCTGGTTCAGGAACTTTAAGCAAACCAAGTTCTGACTGTTCAGTTTGTACCTTTTGATTCTCCCGTTCAGTCCAATCTACAGACAGATGTTTGGTTAAAGCTTCAAGCAAGGCCGGCATCTGCACAGGCTTCGCCAAAAAGTCATCCCCCCCTGCCTGTTGGGCCATCTGGCGATCCGCCTGGGCAACCGAGGCTGAAGAAACAATAACGGTCATCTCTTTAAATTGCGAATCTTGACGTAGACGCCTCAAGAACTCAAATCCATCCATCACAGGCATCGAAATATCCAAAATAATTAAGTCCGGCTTAAGTTGATGCAACATCTCTAAACCCGTTTGACCATTGTCCGCTTCACTCACTGCAAAGCCCAAGGGTTCGAGTAAGCCCACAACCACCGCTCGATTCTCCAGGCGGTCATCAATCACCAGAATGCGACGACGCTCACCGTGGTAGCCCACAATGTTTTGGGTGTTGGCGATCGCTTGCTCTTTGCCCCAGTCTTGCACCAGCGGTAGCTCCACCGTAAAACTAAACGTGCTACCTTGTCCGACTTGACTTGTGACTTCGATTTGACTACCCATCAGATTGACAATTTGTTGACTAATTGCTAATCCTAACCCTGTGCCTTCGGCTTGCTTGGTGCGATCGCCCACCTGCTCAAAGGCTGCAAAGAGTTTGGTTAGATCCTCTGGAGCAATGCCCACTCCCGTATCTACAATCTGGAATTGGAGATGGGTTAAGTCTGCATGGGATGATTCAAGAACTTCAACGGCTAGGGTGACATGACCTTGGGTTGTGAATTTTATCGCATTGCCGAGAAGATTAATCAGCACTTGGCGCAGGCGTTTTTCATCGACCATGACACCATCGGGGAGGCGATCGCTGGGTTGGTAAACAAATTCAATTTGTTGCTGCTGGGCACGAACTTCGCACATTTCCACCACACTTTGCAGGAGGGAAGGTAAATGCACAGCGGTAGGGTTGAGTTCAAGCTTGCGGGCTTCGATTTTGGCGAGGTCGAGAACATCATTGATCAGGGTGAGCAAATGAGAGCCACATTGATGAATAGTGTTCACCCCATTGCGGGATTTATCTGAGAGTTCGGGGGCGCGAGAGAGGATTTGGGCATAGCCGAGGACACCATTAAGGGGGGTGCGGAGTTCATGACTCATATTGGCGAGGAATTCACTTTTGGCTTGGTTGGCAGTATCTGCTTGTTCTTTAGCTTGCTGTAGTTCTACAGTTCGTTCTTCAACTTTATGTTCGAGCTCCTCAAAGGATTGGCGTAACTGAGCAGCCATGCGATTGAACGAATCAGCCAACTCTCCCACTTCATCTTGTCGATCCAAGTCCATTGCTTCATCCCAATGACCAGTGGTCAATCGTTTCGCAGATTGGTTTAATTTGGCGATCGGTTCAGTAACCCAACGGGAGGTTTGCCAGCCCGCTCCGATCGCCACCAAAATTGCGATGAGAGAGAGCACGATCGTGATCTGATTGTTCCGGTCAATAGCCGCCATGAAATCGGCTTCGGGTACGACAACGACCACCACCCAGTCTAGTCCGGTTACCTGTGATAAGGGGCTCATCCATACTCGGAGCTTGCGCCCGTTCATCTCTAGGGACATCAGCATGGGCTCCGACAGTTTATTTAATGCTGACATCGAATCAGCACTCACCCTATTTTCCTCAGGGGGGTCAGATTGAGGAATGGCAGCGATCGCGGCTTTTAAATCTAAATCTTGACTCTGCAAAACACTGAGCCGAACCGGATCTTCATCCTCACCCTGGTCAATAAAAGGTAATTCGTCTGTTGAACTAGCAACTACATCCCCAGTGCGTTCAATGATAAATGCCTTACCTGATTTACCAATTTCCAACTGTCCTAAATACTTATTAATTTCTGACAGAATTAAGTTGGTGCCCAGTACCCCGACAAACTGACCTTCAGTGTTGTACAGCGGGGTCGCTGGCGCGATTTGTAATGCCCCTAAGTCAGCAGAAGCATAGATCGGACTCCAGGTTTGCTTTCCGAGTTGCTTGGTTCCAGAATACCAGGGTCGGGTACGGGGATCGTAATCTTTGGATTTGAGGAACGTCTTGGGCTCGCCAGCTTGATCCAATTCATAAATTTCCCGTTTTGGGGCCGTCTCGGCAGTGCGGAATTTCAGCGCAGTACGGCCGTCAGGATAGGTTTGCACGCCCAAAAAATCCCCTGTTTCTGTCCCTAGAAATAGGTAATCTACCGTAGGTAAGAGTTTGACATCAGACCAAAACCGTTGCTGCAACCCTGCAAATTGGTCGAGAGATAAATTCCCCCCATAGATATCTTGAGCGATGCTTTGGTGCATCAAATGAGGTAGAGATAGATAATTTTCGAGGTGCAACTCGATTTGAAACCCAACTGTACGACTAAGACGATCACTTAACTCTCTTACTGTTCTTTGGCTATTCGTAAATGATAAGTAGCCAATAATACCAACTGCGCCAACAACTTGCACAATAAACGGCACAATGGAAACCACTCGTAAGGGCAAGCGTCTAATTAACCGAGTTGTCCTCTGGTGCAAGTCATACCAAATCCGGATAGTATAGGGAGTCTTGATATAGTTAGAGAAAAATGGGAAGAACAGTAACGTTAGAACCGCATCTGTCAAGCGAAGAAATAGAAAAGCAATATAAGCAGAGTAAAGACCCAGT
>JAAHHN010000085.1 GCA_010672165.1 Spirulina sp. SIO3F2
AGTCCGATCTATACCGAAGACGTTCAGATTCCTGAGCCTGGAACGATCTTGGGATTGCTAGCGATAGGGGGTCTAACCCTATTGGGGTGTCAGCGGGATAAGCCGTAGCTATTTTTTGATTTACGAAATTAAACAGAGTAGATGTGGCAAGGCAGCGCGATCGCGCTGCCTTTTTTTGAGCCTTCGACCCTTCAGCCTATGGCACAATTGAGCAACCGTTGCGTTGGTAAATTGAAATGCACAGAAAAATCGGCTTTGGTCTCCTCTGGCTCGGATTTTTGGTGTATGCCTTCCTGTTTGCCCCCCCGGATGATCCCAAAACCTTAGCGTTGATTACGCATCTTTCTACGGGCCAATGGGATAGTATCAACCCACTGGTCATTGCGCTGTTTAACATTATGGGCGTCTTACCGTTTATTTACTGTGCGGTCTTGTTCGTGGATGGGCAGGGTCAGAAAATTTGGGCTTTTCCCTTTGCGATCGGCTCATTTTTCCTAGGGGCATTTGCTCTGCTGCCTTATCTGGCGCTGCGTCAGCCGAACCCCACCGTGTCGGGCGAGTTGAATCTCAGCCTCAAAGTTTTGGACTCTCGCTGGTTAGGGATCGTCTTGAGTGCGATCGCCCTCGTCCTAGTTGGCTGGGGGTTCAGTCAAGGCAATTGGTCAGATTTTGTGCAGCAATGGCAAAGCAGCCGCTTCATCCATGTGATGAGCCTAGATTTTTGTCTGCTGAGTAGTGTGTTCCCCGCTGTGTTGGGAGATGATATGGCCCGTCGAGGCTTGGTGAATTCAACAGTATTTTGGGTGGTGGCGTTAATTCCACTCTTCGGCCCCTTAGCCTACCTCTGCATTCGCCCACCCCTGGTTGCGGGGTCGGCTTCGGCTCAGACTTAACCAGAGAATAATCTTTGGTGGGGTTGGATCAGGGTAGGATCTGAGGAACTTCGCGCTACCGATCATGACCGCCACGCCCGCCAAACCCAAACTCGACAATGCTGACCTGAGTGATCCGCAATATTATTTCAATCGGGAATTGAGTTGGCTGGAGTTTAATGCCCGGGTGTTGCACGAGGCGCTTGACGATCGCACCCTGCTCCTCGATCGCCTCAAGTTTTTGGCGATTTTTAGCACCAACCTGGATGAGTTTTTTATGGTGCGGGTGGCGGGTCTCAAACAGCAAGTTGCAGCAGGAGTTCACAAACTCTCGGCAGATGGTCGCACACCGCTGCAACAACTGGATGCGATCGCCACCCGTCTGCGGCCGCTGGTGCAACAGCAGAACCAACTTTTTGAGCAGGAACTGCGATCGCAGCTAACCGACGCTGGGGTATATCTCGTCAATTATCTTGACCTCAATCAAGAACAGCGCCATTATCTCCATCAGTTTTTTGAGACCCGCATCTTTCCGGTTCTAACCCCCTTAGCGGTTGATCCAAGCCATCCCTTTCCATTTATTTCCAACTTAAGCTTAAATCTGGCGGTTCTGGTCAAAGACCCGGACACGAATGAAGAACTCTTTGCCCGGATCAAAGTCCCCCAGGTTTTATCTCGCTTTATTGAGCTGCCTGACGATTTGCAATATGAAGGAGAAGCCGCCTCAGTGTGGACTGCCATTCCCATCGAGCAGGTGATCGCCCATAACCTGGATAGCCTGTTTCCGGGCATGCATGTACAAGAATGCTATCCGTTCCGGATTACGCGCAATGCTGATATCACCGTCGAAGAAGATGAAGCCGATGATCTGCTGCTGGCGATCGAGCAGGAACTCCGGAAGCGCCGCATGGGAGGCTCTGCCGTCCGTATGGAAATTCAATCCTCCATGCCCCCAACGGTTTGTCAGACGTTAATGCGGGCGCTCGAAATTAATGATGATGATGTGTATGCCGTAGATGGACTCTTGGGTCTTGATACATTGATGCGCTTTATGGGTTTACCCTTGCCGCACCTCAAAGCCCCAAATTGGAGTCCAGTGATTCCGCTGCGGTTTCAACGGATGCAGGAGGCCGCTGAGGCTAGCCGCAAACTCGATCGCAATGATGGAGAAGATATTTTTGACCTGATTGACGAAGGGGATGTTCTGGTTCACCATCCCTATCAATCCTTTAGTGCGACAGTGCAAGAATTTATTACCCAAGCGGCGGAAGATGATCAAGTATTGGCGATTAAGATGACGCTTTACCGTACCTCTGGCGATTCTCCAATCATTAAGGGTTTGATTGCGGCGGCTGAGAATGGCAAGCAAGTGGTGGTTTTAGTCGAACTCAAGGCCCGTTTTGATGAAGAAAACAATATCCATTGGGCTCGCAAGCTTGAAGAATCCGGTGTGCATGTGGTGTATGGTCTTGTTGGTCTTAAAACCCACACCAAAATCACATTGGTTGTACGGAAAGAAGCCGAACAAATTCGGCGTTATTTCCATGTGGGTACGGGCAACTATAATCCCAAGACTGCCCGCATTTATACCGATTTAGGGCTCCTAAGTTGCCACCCCGAGATTGGCGCTGACTTAAGTGATCTATTCAACTTTTTAACAGGTTATTCTCGGCAGCAAGCCTATCGGAAACTGCTGGTTTCACCAGTGAACTTACGCGATCGCATGACGGCCCTGATTGAACGAGAAATGGAACATGCCCAAGCAGGGGGAAGCGGTCGAATTGTAGCCAAAATGAACTCACTGGTTGATACCAAGATCATCGCCAAACTTTACGCGGCTGCCCAGGCTGGGGTCAAGATTGACCTGATTATTCGGGGTATCTGTATGTTGCGACCCGGCCTCCCCCAGATCAGCGAAAATATCCAAGTTATCAGTGTCATTGGCAACTTTCTAGAGCATTCTCGTATTTTCTATTTCCAGAATCAGGGGGATGAAGAGGTCTATATTGGCAGCGCCGATTGGATGCGCCGGAACCTCGATCGCCGCGTTGAAGCGATCACGCCTATCCTGGAGCCAACGCTGCGCCAAGATCTCCAAGAGATTCTCGGCATTATGCTTGCTGACAATCGTCGAGCCTGGGAACTCCAAGCTGATGGCACGTACGTGCAGCGTCGCCCTCCAACCCCTGAGCAAACTCGCAATTGTCATCAACAACTGATGGCCATGACCTTGGAATCGTCTGGATTGTGATAGGGGCGCTGATTCTGTGCTGGAAATCGTATCTAGGGAGTTGTATCAGGTGAACATAGACTGACCCCAAACCCGTGAAACATTTTGCCTTCTGCCTCGCGCTCCTCACCGTGCTTGCACCATCAGCGTTTGCTCTGGAGCCGATGCCCACCTGTGGGCCCGACAAACTCACAACGCTAGACGAGCCCGCTGTTAAAGAAGAGCGCGATCCCTTTGAATTGGTGAATTCCGAGGCGATCGACGGCTGGCTCAAATTAGGAATTCCCGCAGCGGTCGTTATGAATCAATTTGCACTGCGTCCAGTCAAGGGAGACTATGAATTTTGGGGAGCTTATGTTGCCTATGTGCAGTCATGGCATTATTCGCATCTGGGTCTTACGATCGATATGATTTCTGAGCAGATCGGCGGTGAGCAAGCAGTCTTGAGTGTCTCACTGGCTGGCCCGAATAGTACCTTCACGACAGCGCGGGGTATCAAAGTGGGGAGCACGTGGGCAGAAGTAGAGGCAGCTTATGGTGAAGAACGGGAATATGGTACAGCAGGTGGCGAGCATATTTTTGTGGCAGGCTCGATTTATGGTGGTTTAATTTTCACGTTTGAGGACGATCGCGTCACCGAAATTTTTCTAGGTGCAGGTGCAGAATAAACCGCCTTGGCCATTGGGGTGTCAGTACAGAATTCGCTACAATGCCAAGCATCGACAACTTACAAAATGTCACTTCAAGGACTGCGATCGATGTTTGATGAGATCATGCCCCTCGGCCGAGCATTTACCCAACAACCCGTTGCTTTTCTGGGAGGAGTTGTTACTGGAGCCCTGCGCCTCAACCCTCAGAAAGATCCCCTCAAAACGTGGCTGACGCGCCAAGGGATTGGGACTCAAATGGCTAAGGCTAGTCAAGGGAGTGGTCAAGGCCCAGAGACGATTGAGATTGACTGAGAACCTTGCTAAACAAAGCATAACGACGGAAAGGCTGGGCATAGCGACGGCTGAGATTAAGGGAAGGATTAGCCTGATGCATCAAGGCATGAATGATGCGTTGATAACCCTGTTTGTGAGCACGGTGGTGAAACGCTGCGACTAACCACCGTCCCAGACCCGCCCATTGACGCCCAGGTAGACAAGCGACTGTTTTAAGAATCAGGGTTGGTGTGGGGGGGGCAAGTAAATCAGGTAGGCCCAACACAAAGCCCACGATCGCTCCTGCCCGTTCCGCAATCAACACCCACTTGGAATCAAGTAGGGGCAGGAGTGGCTGATAGCGTTGCAAGAATTCTGACTGATCAATCGGCGTAAAGAGAAAATTTCGAGCAAAGGCTATGATCGCCACCTGATAAATGCCATTTAAATCGGGTTCTGGCCGATTTAGGTTGGCAGAGCGGAGCTGGACGCCCTGGCGCAGAAAGCGATCGCACAATTCCGGGTAGCGGGGATCAACCTGAGTGAGATCGACACATTCGGCTGAATAGTAATGGGCGATCGGATAAAAATCCTCTTGGTATAAGGCACTGGGCCAATGGCTCGGTAAATCTGGCTCTTGCCAAAACAAGGGGCGTCCACTGCTCCCAATCGGATAATGCTCAACAATACAGCGGTAGTTATGCCAAGTGTTGCGAGCGATGGGCGCGATCGCTGCGGCGTAACCAGCCTTATATAGTCGATCGCATTCTGCCCGAAGATAGGTAAGGGTTTGCTCAACATTGGTAGTTGAAGCAGGCGCGATCGTTCCCACACGGCCTTGCTGCCACCATTGATGAATCTTTGCACCGTTGCAATGTAAAGACGGATTGGCCAAGACTGACAATCTTCTTTCGCCCTTTGTCATTTGGAGTACAGCTCCCTTTAAAACCTAACCTGGATTATTTGGCGTTTACCCAAAAGTTTTAGCCTGCCTGATGAATAATCCAGGCTAAACGCAAAATTGTTGCCTGCGATCGCCGAGTGGTCAAAAAAATAAGGGGCTGTTGCCCCTTGTTGTTATAGCTATTGTCGTGATGTTTCAGACAACCTTAACTACAGACCTCGCTTGAGGGCAACTTCAACCTGACGAAACTCTTGGGCTAAACGCTTTTTGAGCTTGGGGGAAAGGGGACGATTTCCGTAGGAACTGTAAAAACCCGCTAGGCTGTTGAGGGCAGTTTGCATCGTTGTAAAAGAACGCAGACCCTTGAACTTGGCATCACGGCGGTAACGCGCGACGTAATCATTAATATTGGTGCGAGCCTTCGTCCGAACCTCGGCAACTTCTGGGGTATCTTCAGTGGCTTGTACCAGGACAGTCAAGTCCTCCAGCATGGTGAGGGTGTCTTGGCGGTAGTTGCCCGTGATGTTACCGGCGATCGCTGGTGCGACCCCCATAAAGCTAATGCAGAATACTAGCGCCACTGCCAGCAATCGTGCCCAAAATCGCGAAAGAAGGGGTTGCAAACGCATATCTCTTTGTTAATTTATCTTTACAATATTTATCCCACTCTAACGGTTTTTGGGAGCGCAAGCCAATTCACTATGGTTTGGCCCCAGGCCCGTAAATCGGGGCGTGTCTCAAAAGAAAGGTTAGAATCAGCTATGTAGAGACCACCGTCAGCATGAGCCAACCGCAACCGTTGATCCTGGCTATTATCCCAAATGACACCTTGAGCCTTCAGGTTCAAGCTGAATTGCAGCGTGCGAACTACAAAACTGTTGTTGTGCAGACCAGCCGCCAAGCTGGACAACAATTGGAGACAGACCCACCTGCGTTGATTTTGATTGATGTGGCTCATCTTGCCAAAAGTGGTGTTCAGTTTTGCCAGTCTATACGGACTCAGGGCGATCGCACGCCGATTCTTCTACTGATGGAAAGCGAGACCCTCAGCGATCGCATCACTTGTCTTGAAGCGGGGGCAGATGATTATATTCTGTTGCCCTATTGCTCTGAACGTCTGATTGAGCAAGTCAGTTTCTATCTTCAAGTGCCGGAGCCAACCAATAGCCAACTTCAGTTTAGTGACTTATCCCTGGAGCTTAACGGTCGAAGAGCCATGCGAAGTGGCCGAGGTTTTGACTTAACCATGAAGGAATTTGAATTGCTCAAATACTTGATGCAACATCCCCATCAGGTTGTCACCCGTGAACAGATCTTACAAAATGTGTGGGGATACGATTCGGGCGGTGAGTCCAATGTGATTGAAGTCTACATCCGTTACTTACGCTTGAAAATTGAGGAGAATGGCGGCAAGCGACTCATCCAAACTGTTCGTGGTGTTGGCTATGTTTTGCGGGAGGCTTAGAATGACGACCCAAAATCCACCCCTTACATCCTTAAATCGTTCCCCGAAAAGAAGCCAAGATGGTGAAAATATTTGCATTGTATCAATGGCGCATCGAAGAACTATAGCGCAAGCATTCTGCCTGCCATCGTTCCCCCACATCAATTGTTTCCGGAACCATTCTTTCTTTGGCGAGCGCCTACGGTTGACAAATTATATATGGATACGCCCAGTATCGCTAGGCTTAATGTTGGCGTTATTGTTGGGGGGATGCTCAGAACTTGCTACTCCACCCACAACATCGGATACACCTGCCCGTTCTAGCAAGACAGCTGAGCCTACAACCACACAAACCCCTAATCAAAGATTAGACACTTCACCCACAGAGGGTCAATTGTTACCGATTGAAGCGCATCTTTATATTGGCGATCGTCCTGAGCCGATTTTGCTGGAAGTTGCCCGCACTCCCCAGCAACAGATGTTGGGGTTGATGCACCGCGATCGCGCTAGCCTGCCAGAGAATCGGGGGATGCTTTTTCCCTTTGAGCGCCCCCGACGCGCCCAATTTTGGATGAAAAATGTCAAGTTTTCTTTGGACATGTTGTTCATCTCCCGAGGCAAAATTAAAGCGATCGCCGCCGATGTTCCCCCCTGTGTGATTCAACCCTGCCCAGTCTATGGCCCTGATACCCCTGTTGAGGGCGTTATTGAGCTAACGGGTGGGCAAGCAGCAGCTCTGAATTTGCGACCGGGTGATGCAGTGACTATTGAGTTTCTCGAAGATTCTGCACAATCAAGCCAATAAGCTGTAATATTAGCTACACTGTTTAGACCCGATGGCCCAATCTCCTTAGTGCCACGTCTTTAGAAGCACGCAAACTCTGGTGAGCTAAGTAATTAGCAAACACCCAACTTGCGGTAGTGTTCATTGGATTGAACCTAACGGCGTACAGTAAGCAGTTGTGGTGTCGCAGGGATTGCAGATATCTCATCTTCCCTAATTTAGCCAACAATCTCATGCTTGGTGGAGTAGAGATGGAGAATGTGCAATTGGAAAACTGTCTAAAGTTTTAGATCCATGTTTAAAAACATAGTGAACAATAACATGAAATTGGAGGTGAACTATAACAATGCAACGAGGGACTACTGCCCATTTAAATCAGTTTTTGATGAATGACCTGTCCTTGCCACAGGATTCGATTGAGATTGCTCAGCGACATTTGGAAAACAACCCCGGTTCGTTCCCAATGGTGTTATGGCAGTATGGTCTAGTTACATTAGAACAACTAGAACGTATTTTTGATTGGCTTGAGCAACGTCAAGTCATGCCATCATCGTTGACTGATATTTAATGATTAATCTGTAATAATCAAATACTCATCTGCTCACGTTTGATGTCGTTTGCTTATCCTAAATCAGGATCTTGCTCATCATGTCATACTCCACTGAATATTATTGGCTGACCAATAATTCTGGGCTACATATCAAAAAGGGAAGAGGATAAACCTCTTCCCTTTTTGATTTTAGAGAACTGTATTAAAGATGGATCGGGGCGTTACCCATTACTATAGCCTTTTTTATATAGATGAGGAGCGAAGATCGAGCTAAAACGTTTTACCCGTCAAGCTTTGCTATACCTCATCTTTGCGGAAAGTGCTATATCTAATCTAAAATGACAAATCACCACTTGTGGAACCAGAAGGTGCAGGAGTAGTCGGTCGAGTTGCTGGAGGGTTGTTTGTTGGAAAGGCTCGGCCATTGCTCAGATTCAGGTGTTCACCCGTGCCGCGATCGGATGGGGCAAGGAAAGGGCGCAAATTAATCCCGGTGAGACTGCGGGTGCTGCTACCACTATTGCGGCTATTCCCCCCAGTGGGCAACTCTACGCCCAAAACATCACCAATATCACCCAGAATATCTAGATCGCCCTCTCGGAGGGTGGGAACCCCTTGGGTATTTTGGCCACTATCGGCGAGCGTCAGGTTATCAAAGACCGCATCACGGGTGGCAATAGGGTCTTGACCGGGGGGGACGGTAAAGACAATCCGACAGCTTGGATCATCTTCTGTGGTGACACAAATGACATCGTAGCCATTTTCAACACCCGCACGGAGTTCTACCAGACCATCCGGACGGTATTCTTCGAGACGACGGCTGATTTCAGTACAACGACGCTCGGCTGTCCAGCCACCGCCCAGCTCACGGGGGCTGGCCCAAGCATAATTCTGATTTGGTTGCTCTACAGGGCTGTAGGCAACAGTATGTTCACTATTCAGAAACTGGCAGCTAAAGCGGGGATTATCCGTCGATTCAACAACAACATCCTCTTCTTCTTGTTCCGTTTCTTGAGCGGCAACGGGTTGGAGCTGACTAGCAGTTTGCCAAAGCATTGCACCGAGTAGGGTGAGGCTCAATGCAACAGTGCGTCTGGGAAAAGATATGTTCATGGGGGTGAGGCTGATAAGGAGATATTAGATAGCAAGTGAGACGGTAGTGCAATGTTTAGACGATATCCATCTGATGGTTTGGACTACTCTTAACGCTACATCTCTGACATGAATTGACGGGTTTGGGAGCCGACCACTTTTACAAGTGGGACGCCCGACTTGGGTAAAAAGTTCCCAATTTTACGGTTAAGGATTTGGCTTTGGCTCGTTTAATCATCATCTAGCGGCAACCCAAACCATACCCGACCTCGGGCGAAATGGCGGCCAAACTGAAGCTCGTAGACCTCATCTTCATCTTGGGTCTCAACCTCTAGATCTGACTGAGCATAGGAAACACAGAGAAGGGCATAGCCACGATCGCGCACCTCTGGAGATAGACCCATTGCTTCAGGTTGGGCAACCTGGCCGCGGTTAATCCGCACCGCACAGGTTGTGCAAGCGCCATTGCGACAAGAAAAGGGCAACTCAATGCCCTGTTCTTCTAGATTGTGCAGAATATATTGATCATCGGGAACCTGCGCAGTGTGGACGGTCTGGCGTTGGCGATCGTGGATGCGAATGGTATGGCGGTTGGGCATGGTATTAGCTTAAACCTTTGGGTTGATAGTCGTTATAGCCATCTTGATTAAAGAAGTAAAGGGTGCGGATGGGATAAGGAATCACAATATTAGCTTGGTCAAACGCAGCCTTAATCGCCACAATCACTTGAGTTTGGGCAGAACAAACCGAACTTTGATCCGACTTTGTCCAATAGCGGACTTGGAAATCGATGGAACTATCTCCAAAGCTAACCAGATCAATAACGGGTGGTGGTGTTTGTGCAATGACGTTGATTTCGCCCAATACTGTTTCTAGGACTTCAATGGCTTGAGAAAGCGGCGTATTATAGTCCACACCCACCGCGAGATCAGTACGGCGCTGCTCAAAAGCGGTGCGGACTTGAACCGCACTGGTAAAGACTTCTGAATTGGGTAATAGGACACGTTCCCCTTGATAGGTTCGGAGGATCGTCGTGCGAATATCAATCCGCTCAACGGTGCCTTCATAATCGTTGACCACGATTTGATCGCCAATTTGAAATGGCTCTTGGAGCAAGAGTAAGATCCCCGCCAAAAAATTCTTAAAGATATCCTGAAACGCGAAGCCGATGGCCACTGAACTTAAACCCAAAGTGCCCACAATATCACCGAGACTCAACCCCGGAAAGATAAACACAGCCGCAAAGAGAATACCGGTTACCCAGGTGGTGATATTTGTGAGTTTAATAATCAGTGACTGAATTGAAGGGCTTTTGACCGTGGGTTTGATGAGCTTGGTGACAACATTGCAAGCAAACTCGGCCCCATAGCGGGTCAGTGACAGGATGATCAGGGCAGTCAGCAGAGCAGGTAGGAATTTAATGCCGCTACCAAGAAGATCATTCAAACTATCAATGATGGTATCGAGGAGGTTCTCTGGCATGAAAACAAGAAACAGATGAGGAGGTCGAGTCCGAAAATACCATATCTATTCCCTAAACAAAATGACGATCGACTCAAGCGCTTCGATAGATCACGGATCTGGCCGATCGCCATCACGGTTCGGCATGAGGGCGATCGCTGGGGACTTGCTTAATCATCACTGCTTGCAGAGCATCGGGATCAACATGAACACCGTGTAAATTCACAGTGAGGGGGGTTGACCCATCACAGAAGTCTATGGGTCAAAACGGGATAATTAATGTAGTTGAGAGACCATTTCCAAATCATGAGAGCCATGCCCCATCTCCAACTTCTTCCCGGTGCGATAGCGACGATTTTGGCTGAAGCAGCAGACACCAAAACCCTAACTGAAAATGATCGCTATGGTTTGATGGCTGCGATTTTAGATGAGAGCCTCGCCGAAGAAGATCGCCGGGCAATCGATCGCCTCCTACGCTCTGTTCGTCGGGGCCAGTTAGAGATTGCTTAGGGTGTAGCGAGCAAAAACACACTGCTGCCAATATCTTTGAATATTTGTTTTCCTCTTGTTGAATTGCTACCCAGTTATCACAACTGGGTTTTTCCTTTGCTAAGGCATGTTGTTATCCGTTAACCCAACCCTGCCATCGCCATCTGCCACACCTGACCCAAACTGGCTATTACATGGTGGGTCATTGGCAAACTATCAATCACCATCCCCGTTGAGAGCAACATCATATAGAGGATGGAATATTTGAATGTGCCTTTAGCCAGAACGCGATCGCCTGGTTCTTGAGCAAGCTGCCAAGTCTTTTGCAAAAAGACAGTGCCTAACACCGCGGCAAAACCCCCATAAACCCAACCCATCGCTCCGCAAGGATAAACCAGCATAAAGCTGGCAGGAATCAGCAAGAGGGTATAGAGCCAAATTTGCTTCACCGTCGCTTCATCACCGGCTACCACAGGCAACATAGGGATATTCACCTGGGCATAATCATCCCGAATCATTAGCGCCAAGGCCCAGAAGTGGGGTGGTGTCCAAAGGAAGATAATCGCAAACAGCAACCAAGCTGTCCAACTGAGGTCGCCTGTAACCGCTGCCCAACCCACTAACGGCGGAATTGAACCCGCCGCGCCGCCAATAACAATATTCTGTGCTGTGGTGCGCTTGAGCCAATGGGTGTAGATCACCATATAAAAGCCAATCCCTGACATCGCCAGCAGCGCACTCAATAGGTTCACTCCGATCGCCAGCACTAGAAACGAGAGTAATCCCAGCACAATTGCAAACACGAGGGCATGACGAGGCTGCACACGACCAGAGGGAATGGGCCGCTTGCGAGTGCGTACCATTTCATAGTCAATATCTTGGTCATAGATACAGTTGAGGGTTTGGGCTGACGCTGCCGCTAGCGTTCCTCCCAGTAGTGTTAGCAGTACTAATTGAGGATCGACCTGACCATTCCCCGCCAACCACATGGCCGCTGCTGTCGTGATCAGCAGCAAAGGGATAATCCGAGGTTTGGTGAGTTGCACATAGCTTTGGCAGACGGCAAGCCAACTGTCATGTTTGGGGGTCAAACTGGTTCCGAGCATGATGTCTCCTAAAAAGCAGCAAGGTTGAGTAAATGAAGCGAGTTTGGCGTCAACGTTGACGTAGGGCAGGCATTGCCCATCTATTTCCTCAAGATTGGGCATTAGCAATCAGGGTGATGGTTCTGAGACGATCGCGCCATGCAAGAGTCGCCAAAATTACTAGTACCCCCAGCAAAGAGGCACCGACCAATTGATGGGTCACAGTCAGTGGCTCGACTTGTAGATGAAGACGAAATGTTGCAACTCCTAGCACAATTTGGCTACCGAGGAGAGCTATAGCAATCGCGGTTAGCGATCGTACCGTTGAGGTGAACTGAGGAGAGCGGGAAACATAAATACCCAGCGCCAAAATTGTGAGCGTCGGTGGCCCAACCCCCAGAATGTGACCATTCATCACAGTACAGAGCTGATTGATGCCAAAACACTGGTGTAATGCCCATTGCGACCCCACTAATGCCCCCAGCAGGCTTTGTCCATATACAAGTACCGCAGCCAGGCTACTAAGCCAGGGCAGCGCACGCCCCATTGCTTGGGCGGGACTGGGGGGGAGCAATGTTGTGCCCATAACCAACAGGGTGCAAAAGAAGAGTAGCGCTGTACCGAGGTGAGCGGTGACAATGTCGAAGCGCAGCAGTTGAATCACCGTTAGCCCGCCGAGCACCCCTTGGAACACAATCAGGCTCAGGGCAACGGCCGCAGCCCAGGGTAGCCAACGGGGGAGTAATTGCCGCCACCCAACGCTTATACCGAGCAAGGCAATCGCGGAGATCCCCACCAGGGAAGCATCCAGACGATGAAACCATTCCAGAAACACTTGCAGGTTCATCTGCTGAGTCGGCACAAGCTGCCCGTAACAGAGCGGCCAATCGGGGCAAGCTAGACCGGCATTCATCACGCGGGTCGCACTCCCCACTGCCATCAGCGCTAGGGTGGCGATTGCAATTTTCCAAATCAACCGACGCACCCAAACCTGAACTGGGGCTGGAGTGGCGGACTGAACGGCTGATGCCGGAGGAAACAGGGATTCAGTCATAGGGGACGTTACAAATATCAAGCCGTTAAAAAGTGAGTGTTGACTCACCCCTTGAATCGTAGAAAAAATCCCTTGCGATCGCAGTCCCTAATGCTGCTTTTTAAGCTTTTCTATAGGATCAAGACAAGATTCAAAGCAATGCTGAAATGATATTTCAGCCCTCTATCGCACATCCTAGAATCTCAATCTCGCCTTTATCTAGCAGCATGCTTCTGGGGTGAATTGTGTTTACAATGCTTCACGAAAAAATGTCAGATATTTTGCTTAATATTTTTTTTGTTTTTTCGCGTTTCAATTAATAAGGTCTATAAACAAAACCTTAAGATGTATTGGCTTGGTCTTTGGGAGGGAGAGTAATGCCGTGATTTTGTATAAATGATTCAGGTTTAGTACAGCCGTTGTGTCCATCTCAGGTTAGAATGGGCGTATGCGGACACATGATCTATGTAAACCTCTCACACCACCCCTCAAATGGGCAGGGGGTAAGCGCTGGCTCGTTTCCCACTTGGAATCACTGTGGACTCCATTTTCCCGATGCCGCTTGGTTGAACCCTTTTGTGGTGGGCTAGCAGTGGCGCTCGGTTTACAACCCCAGCGAGCCCTGCTCAATGACATTAATCCCCACCCGGTTAATTTTTATACTTGGCTACAACGAGGGTTAGTGATCACAGGGGAGATGTGTAACGAGCAAGGGTTTTATTATGCGCGGCGAGATGAGTTTAACCAGCTCACCCGAAACCAGCACGCTCAGAGTCAGCGGGCAGCAGAGTTGTTTTACTATCTCAACCGCACAGGTTACAACGGTCTCTGTCGTTTTAATAAGCAAGGGGGATTCAATGTGCCCTTTGGCCGTTATAAAACCATCAACTACCGCCACGACTTCACAGATTACCGTTTTCCATTGCAAAGTTGGCAATTCACAGCGCAGGATTTTGTCAGCTTGCACCTAAAACCCACCGATTTTGTCTATGCAGATCCACCTTACGATGTGGAGTTTCGGCAATATGCCAAGCAAGGATTTAGCTGGTCAGATCAAGAGCGGTTAGCAGATTGGTTAGCCCAACATACAGGGCCAGTGGTGGCGTCGAATCAAGCAACGCCTCGGATTTTAGAACTCTACAGTTCTTTGGGATTTCAGATTCAGATTTTAGATGCACCGCGACGAATTAGTTGCACGGGCGATCGCGCCAATGCCAAGGAAATGTTGGCGATCAAAGGGTTTGATTAGGGTTGAAAGTCAACAATGAGGTGATATGGGTATCACGATGTATTTACAACAAATTTCATTGTCTACGCTGGAGACCTTAGAACAATTTCCAGAGCAGTCAGATTTAATCCTGGAACTGCTAGAGTCTGTTATGGAAATGCCGGAATCAGAATTTTACACGTCTGCTTATAAAGAGCAGTTTGTCGTTGAGTGGGAAAAACCAGAACTAGATCTGCAGAAACATTTCACAGAGATTAATTATTTTTTGGCTGGTTACATCGAAGAAGGTTCTGAAACTTTTAGGATTCCAGAACTAAAAGGAAAAGAGCTGGATTTTCTAGTCATCAACGATTCAAAATATGACGGACTGCCACTTGTGAATTTAATTTGGTATGGCTTGCCTATCTCCAAAACAAAATGTCAATGGCTCCAAAAACCTGAGGAAGTAATAACGATTAAGGATGCTTTGCTGACGATCTCGGAATCAGGTTTTCGAGCACGGATCCAACGAGAGATGGTCTCAGAATATCCTTATCCTGATTTTATGTGGGAAGAAGAAGAGTTTCCAGATTGGATAACTGATTACTATAATCAGCTCACCTATTACTATTGTGATGCTGCCAAAGCTTATAATGCCATGCTTATAACGCTTAGTGTTTAGACTTCAATGATTATAGCTTCATCAATATATTCTAAATAATGAAATAGCTGTAATGTATCCAAAAGCCTGCTGCCGGTGCGTTACGCTTCGCTAACACACCCTAAAAAGTTTGTTTAAGTCAATTTACAATCTAATCTCTTGGAGACTCCATGACAGAAATAAAAAGCGATCGCCCCTCCCCCTCAAAATTCTGTGGACTTTCACCGATCCTAAACGTAAAAGATATCCTCAAAAGCATTGACTATTATGTGAATGTTTTGGGTTTTCAAAAGAACTGGGATTGGGGTGAACCACCGACCTTTGCGGCTGTCTCTAGAGATGAGGTTTGTATCTTTTTCTGTCAAGATGGTCAGGGCCAAGCAGGAACCTGGATGTCAATTTTTGTAGAGGATGTGGATGCGCTTTATGCAGACTATCAAGCTAAAGGCGCGATTATTCGGCAAGCTCCCACTAATTTTTCTTGGGGCATGCGTGAGATGAACATTGAAGATCTTGATGGCCATCGACTCCGAATTGGCACAGAAACCCAGGAACCGAGCGACAATGTTTCGCTTTGCGGAGATTGAGCGATCTATCCATCTCCATAAATCACTGCTGGAGCTTCTATAATGCTTGCAAACCCAACTCAGTAGGTTGACTGGTGAAGTTCGAGGCAGGTAAAGCATGAAAAGCCTACCCTGTATGGCTTTCGATGGCTAGAGAAATTGTCCTCGCACTCCGCACGTTGTTGATAACATTGAGACCATGATACTTTGCTCTTCGGCTACGCATCGCATCAGCGGTTTGATGGTTATGTTAGATAGATTGGATACCCATTAAAGTAGCGATCGCCTACTCTATTAAAACCAGACGATCGCACCACCCGCTTCGTTTTTGCCGAATTACACTTCATCCGTAATCAACGATTGCGGCGTCTCATTTTTTGGTCAGAGTAGGCTTAGGCATTAACCACTGACCAAACTTGGCATAGAGCGCCGGAATCACTAGCAACGTTAGAGCTGTGGAAGTAAACAGCCCCCCCAACACCACGATCGCCAAGGGTTGCAAAATTTCATTCCCCGCACCACTAGCGATCGCCAAGGGCAGCATTCCCAACGCCGAGGTAAGCGCTGTCATCAGGATGGCATTGACCCGTTCAAGTGAGCCTGCTGTAATGGTGTCCTTCAGACCCCTGCCCTGAGCAAACTTCCGGTTGTAGTTATCCACCAACAACAGGCCATTACGCACCGCCACTCCGAACAGAGTGATGAACCCGACTAGGGAGGCAATGGAAATCACACCGCTCGTGAGCGCGATCGAGAGCAGTCCCCCCACCAGAGCCAAGGGTAGGTTGAGCATGATTGCCACTGTGGCGGGCAATGACTTCACCGAGAAGAACATCAAAATCGCAATAGCGATCGCCGCCAGAATGCTATAGAGCACCAAGTTCTGGGTTGCGTTTTGCTCCGCCTCAAACTGCCCACCGTACTGGATAAAGTAGCCTGTGGGGAGTTCCACAGTTTGTTGAATTTGCGCCTGAATCTCGCCCACAACACTGCCCAGATCCCGCCCTGCCACGTTGGCCGAGACTACAATCAACCGCGACACATCCTCACGGTTAACCACATTCGCACCCATGCCGTAGTCAACGGTGGCCACTGTGCCCAGCGTAATCATTTCGCCAGTGAGTGTAGCTACAGGGATAGCGCGAATCGCATCCAGGCTCCTACGGGCTGATTCAGGCAACGAAACCACAATATCCGTAAACTGCTGATTAGTTGAGAGTTGGGAGACCACTCGACCATTGAGGGCCGTCTCAACCACATCAGACAAGTCAGCCATCTGCAAGCCATAGGTGCTAGCGGCGGCGCGATCGTATTGGATTTGTACCTGACGAATGGGCAGTTGGGGTTCAAGCTGGAGATCAACGACCCCAGCAATCGGTGCGACGAGATCCCGGACTTCTTCACCAATGCGTCGTAACTCTGCCAGATCCGGCCCAAAGATTTTGATTGCGATCGCGCTGCGTACCCCCGAGAGCACCTCATCCATACGATGGGAAATAAAGCCGCCGATATTGGAGGCAACCCCCGGCAGCTTGAGGAACTTGTCCCGTAGTTGCGCGATCGCAACTTCTCGATCTTTGAGGGCAGTGGCACTCAGTTCCACATCCACATGGGCAATGTTCACCCCCGCTCCGTCTGCATCTCCCGGCGCTCGACCGGCCCGCACCTGCACCCAGTCATACAACGGGTTATCCTGCAAAGAATTTGCCAGGGCTTTTCCTGCCCCAGTGGTGATGTTGAGGGAAACACCAGGGAACAAGACCATCGCGTTGACCAGAGATTGCTCCTGGAATTCCGGCAGAAACATCCGCCCGAGAGACGGCACAATCGCCACGCTGGCTACCAATGCCGCCAACGCGATCCCCAGAATGATTTTGGGAGCGTTCAGGGCCAAATTCAGGAGCGGGCGGTAGAGTCGTTCTGCGGTGCGGGAAATGATGCTGCCTGCTTCCGGCAGTTGTTGATTCGCTAGCAAAATGGCACAGAGCGCCGGGGAAAGGGTTAAAGCAACGAGAGTTGACGCCGCGATCGAGAACAAATAGGCCAAACCCATCGGCGCAAAAATTCGCCCTTCCACACCCGTGAGGCTAAAGATCGGCGCAAACACCACAATGATGATCACGGTGGAAAACAGCACCGCTAGGCGTACCTCCAATGAGGTGTTGTAGACCACCTGCAACGGGTTTTCAGGGTTGCCCTGAGCTTGGTTGCGGCGCAAACCGCGATAGCAATTTTCCATATCCACAATCGAATCATCCACAACCGAGCCGATCGCCACCACCAGACCCCCCAGCGTCATGGTGTTAATACCCAAGCCAAAAGCCTTCATGAGCAGCAAGCCCACGAGTAACGAAAGGGGAATGGCGTTGAGGGTGATCAGGGCGGTGCGCCAGTTCATCAAAAACAGCAACATGATCACGGCGACGATGACCATACCCTGGAGCAGGGAACCGCTGACGTTGCGAATGGCTGAATCAATAAAGTTCGCCTGGCGAAACGTACGCATCATCTGCACATCGGCGGGGAACGTATCCTGGAGTGCCGCGATCGTCGCTTCCACGGCGCGAGTGACCGTGGGTGTATCCACATCCGGCTGCTTGTTGATCATCAGCACCACCGCAGGCTGACCGTTAAAGCTAGCATCGCCCCGCTTGAGGGCCGCCCCGGTCTGAATTTCTGCCACATCTTGGAGCAAAATCGGTGTGCCGTTGGCGACCTTCACTACCGACTGTTGCAAGTCCTCCACAGACTCCACCTGGCCCAGACCCCGCACTAAGAGTTCTTGGCCGCCTCCAATTAGAAAGCCACCTGGGGCGTTGGCACTCGCGTTCTGGGCGGCGGCTGTAACTTCGTTAAGGGCGACATTGCGCGATCGCAACCGGGCCGGGTCTACTAATACCTGCTCCTGACGTTCATCACCTCCATAAACCGTCACTTGCGAGACGCCAGGAACCGCCAAAATCGGGTTACGGAGCGTTGCCGTCACCAGCTGATGCAAATCCATCAGCGAGGTTCTCCCTCCATCCTCAACGGTGAAGGCATATTGCAAAATCGTCCCCAACGGCGAGACCAGCGGCGAAATTTGGGGCGGTGGTGTCCCTTCGGGTAATTGGCTCGTCACCTGCTGGAGCCGTTCGGTGACGGCCTGCCGCGCTTGGTAAATGTCGGCGTCGCGGTCAAAGATGACCTGCACCATTGACAAGCCCACCTTGGACGACGATCGCACGGTTGTGACCCCCGGTAAGCCATTCACCGCACTTTCGATGGGGATCGTGATCCGGGCTTCTACTTCTTCAGGAGCCAGGCCCACCACTTCGGTTTGGACATCCACCTGGGGCGGTGCAAAAGGCGGGAACACGTCTAGGGGCATCTGGGTGACATTCACCACACCCCAAATGGTGACCAATGCCGCACTGATCACGACGAACCACCGCTGGGCGATCGCGTTTTTGAGGATTCGATTCAGAATAGTGTTGAACATGGTTAAGTGAGCGCTGTCTTTAAAGCCAGCACTTAATGGAGCAACGATTATGAGTCAGTAATAAATACGGATTGAGGGCAGAACTGACGCGCCTTGAACTTGTGCGTTGGTCTGGTGCGTTGGGCTTACGAGATCCCCCCGGCTACGCCGACCCCCTTATTAAGGGGGTTTTGTTTAAAGATTCAAACTTAATATCTGAGAGCCATCCCAGCCGCTTGCGGCGTCACCCCCCTTGTTTAGACGCTTTTGCGGCTTCCCGTAGGGTAGGGGGGAAGGGGGGATCGCTAGGTCTAGGAATTAAAGTTTTGTTAGTCCTAATAGTTCCTAATAGTGTAGACATGACGAGTCAAAATATTAATCAGCCTTTTGCTTCTTACCCCCACCAAAGACCGCGATCGCGCCGACGATCATTGCCAACACACCACCTCCAATGGCAATTTTACCGATGGGCAACCCACCCGATTTAGCTGCGGTTTCTGCTGTTGCCACCTCACTAGATTGAGCCAAATTCCCGGCCGCATCATGGCTATGGGGAATGCCTTGAGCATCTGCTTCGGCGTGGGTTATCTCATTTGGGGCTGTGTCAGCGTTCTCTGCTTCCGCAGTCTCAGTTGGGGCTTTGCGAGACTCCGCATACAGCGACAAACTGCCTTGCGTTACCAATTGCTCCCCAACGGACAAGCCCGAAGCGATCGCCACCTGTTCCCCCTGAGTCTCACCTTGGGTCACGGGCACAGGCTCATAAAAATTCTCATATTTAACAAAGACAATGGACTGATCCCCGGCTTCCACCAGCGCGGTAACGGGAATCAGGATTGTGCCATCGGCGGCAGGCTCAATAGGTGTAATTTCAATGCCCAGAATGGGGTCAGTTTCGGGATTGACCTGCACTCGGTCAATGCCGCCCTCGGCTTGGAATTCATCCCCATGGCCAGCATGGGCGAAGACAACAGTGGGTGTGCTCACCAGTAAACTGATGGCTAAAGCGCTAGCGAAATAAGAAGATTTCAGCATCGTTTTTTCTATAAATAATGTTTAAGGGAAGGGGGGGGATCTCAAGGCGAATGATTGCAATCCGTAAGTCCTGTCCCGCATAGTTTGACAGAACACCCATGAAAACCAAGTGAAATCCGCAGGTTCTCGGTAGAATCAGGCTCAGAGTAGATCGGCTTGGGGCAATGCGCTTATTACTAGTGGAAGATGAAACAGATCTGGGCTTGGCAATCAAACAAGTTCTGGTCAGTGAAAAATATGTGGTGGATTGGCTCACGGATGGGGAGCAAGCTTGGCTTTACTTAGAAAGTCAATGGACGGACTATACGGTGGCGATTGTGGACTGGTTATTGCCAGGATTGTCTGGCTTGGAGCTTTGTCAAAAACTGCGATCGCACCATAACCCTTTGCCTGTGTTGATGCTAACCGCCTTGGGTCAACCGGAAAACCGCGTGATGGGTTTGGATGCAGGAGCAGATGACTATTTAGTGAAGCCGTTTGTGATGGCTGAACTGTTGGCGCGATTGCGAGCTTTGCAGCGGCGATCGCCCCAATGGCAACCCCAAAATCTTACGGTGGGTCAATTGACCCTAGACTCAGCAAATAATGCGGTGGTCGTGATGGCGCAGCACCCGCCCCAAACCATTCCGCTCACCGTTAAAGAGTTTCAGATCCTCACTTACCTGATGCAGAATCCTAACCGCATCCTGCCGGGTAGTAAAATTCGCCAACAACTGTGGGATTTGGATGAAGAACCGATTAGTAATGTGGTTGCAGCGCAAATCCGACTGTTGCGCCGGAAATTCGCTAAACATGACTGTCATTGCCCCATTGAGACCGTTCCGGGCCAGGGCTACCGCTGGGTTGTGCAACCATGACGATGCGGCAAACTCATCGGCTCTTTCGTCGTAGCCGCCTTCAGCTCGCTCTCTGGTATTCGTTGGTGATGGGCAGCATTCTCAGCCTCGCAAGTTTGGTGGTTTACCACTCAATTGTGCAAGCCAATTGGGCAGCAATGGAACAAGAAGTGGAGTCGATCGCGGGGACGCTGCATGACAGCCTCGAACCCCAACTGCCCACAACAGGGAACCCCACAGTTGTACTCCAGCAAATCTTGCCGGATCTGTGTTTAGTGGGACAACCTTGCACCATCACCACAACCCTGATTGAGCGGCACACCACAGGCATCAGCGATCGCGCTCTTTATTACATTCGTTTGTTTGATCACCACGGTCAGCTGCTGGCGTTTTCGCCGAACCAACCCGTCCCCTTGCTCCAAACCTTAAGCTCAACAGACTGGCAAACCATCAAGACTGCCAACGGCGTTCGCTACCGCCAGTTCACCACCACCTTGCATCGCCTTGATGGACACCATCTGGCGGGACACAGCCATGATTCCTGGGGATATCTGCAAATTGGCCGGACATTAACCACCCTGGATGCCGCAACAGTGCGTCTGCAATGGATTTTGGGGTTGGGTTTCCCCCTGACCATGCTTTTGGTGGTGCTCTCAAGCTGGTGGCTTTCGGGGTTAGCGATTCAGCCCATCTACCAGTCCTATCAACAACAGCAGCAGTTTACAGCCAATGCTGCCCATGAATTGCGATCGCCCCTCGCTAGCCTTCTAGCAACAGTGGAGGCGATCTCACGGCTCTCGCTTTCTGAGCAGGATATGCTGAGCACAATGTTGAATACGGTTGAGCGCCAGGGACGGCGTTTAAGTCACTTAATTAATGATTTGTTGCTATTGAGTAATCTTGAACAGAATAAAAATTCAACATTATTTCAACCCTGTTGTCTGAATGATTTGGTTAACGATCTCACTGAAGAGTTTTTGGAATTGGCGATCGCCGCAGACATCAAGCTCACCGGTACTATTTCTGAGTCATTGATTCAGGTTCTGGGCGATGAACCCCAACTCTATCGCTTGTTGTCTAATGTGCTCACAAATGCCATTCACTACACACCATCAGGAGGAACTGTTCAAATCAGTTTAAAGCAGCATAATCATCTGGCGTTAATTACTGTCCAAGATAGTGGTATTGGCATTTCTGCTCAGGATTTGCCTCGAATTTTTGAACGGTTTTATCGAGCGAATAGCGATCGCTCACGCAAAACCGGAGGCACTGGACTTGGGCTCGCTATTGCCCAAGCGATCGCTCACCATCACCAGGGCCACATAACAGTGAAAAGCACATCTGAACAGGGCAGCGTTTTTACCCTTCATCTACCCTGCTGAAGACCTGACGAGGTGAGCATTACCCATTACTGAATCGGGGCAGTGGTCGGACGCTCCCGATTGGGGTTACACAATGCACAGGCACAACCTAGGGCATCGGTCAGGGACTCATCGGAGGTGTAACCGAGGTGTGCTGTGGCCAGACAATCGGACTGGACTTGGGCGATCGCCCCACTGTTATGTCCTGCTAAGGCCACCTGAGGTGCATCAGGGGCAGCCAATGCGGGTTGAGTAAAGAGCAAAGTCGCGGCAAGGGAGCCGGAACAGCCTAAAGTGGTTAAGAGGGTGGCTTGATTCATAAGTTTGGGGAGTACAACGTTTTTTCAGGATAACCAAGACAACAGTTGCTTGCAATGACGCACCTTGGATAGACTTTGTTCATTAAGCGTGATCTGAAGCGGTGATCGCACTCCCGCCAACCGGGGCCACAGCCACCTTAAGGGCTACATCGAATTCCGCTTCAAATACATCTTTTTTGTAATTTAAATTCCACACTTCTAACTCACAGCGATCGCCCAATTCTTTTGGTGTCAGATATAAATAAAGCTGACGATGATTAGCATCATAGGTGCAATGGATTTCAGCGACTGCACTAATTTGCCGCCGATCGAGAGCAACGGCTAGTCTCAAAATTGCACTCAGATGCTCAACGAGTTGACGCGATCGCTTATCCGGCAACGCCTGGAAATTCTCATGCTTCTTCTTGGGTTTGCTTTTGCGATGGTAGCGGGCCAAGTTGGCAATAATTTCCACCTCATTTTCGGTGTAGCCTAGCCATTCGCCATGCCGGATTAGATAGTAAGAATGCTTATGGTGCGCAGCATGGGAAATATGCAGACCGCTGTTGTGGAGCATTGCTGCTGCCCAAAGCAGTTCCCGTTCTGGCTCTTGCCAAAAATGGATCTTACCCTGAAGGGCATCAAACAGCGCCAGGGCAAACCGTGCGACGGTCTGGCTATAGTCGTTATCCACCCGATAACGCTGAGCGAGTTGCTGTACTGTCCGCTGACGCACCTCCCCCTGGAAACGGAGTTTGTCTTCAATTAAGCCATGGGTCAACATCCAGTCCACAATCATTCCCTCGCGGAGTGCCCGTTCACAGAGGGTGAGGTGCTCCAAACCAAGCATGTGCATCGCTTCAATAAGCACCACTGCTCCTGGCACAATAATTTCGGCGCGGCGCTCATTGAGTCCGGACAATTGCAACCGTTGGGCATAGGTCATTCCTGCTAGTTGCTGGGTCATTACTTCTAAGCGTTCACGACTGACGGTGTAGCCATTGAGCAAGCTGGGAATCCCCTCGGGACTCGTTTCAGCGCACAGGAGCATCAGGGTTTCGATCGTGCCTGAGGTGCCAATAAGACGGGGTGTGGCTTCGCCGGGCTGGAGATGGGCTTGAATTTGCTCCACTGAGCGCTCTAACATGCCCCGGACAAAGGCTTGGAGATATTGCAACTCGTGGGACGTGATCGGGTCATGGGTGACAAACTCATGGTGTAGGCGTACTGCGCCCACTTTGGTACTGCTCAAAAAGCGGGCCTCTTGGCGATCGGCCAAAATTAACTCTGTTGATCCGCCGCCAATATCAATGATGATCTGAGGTGCAGCGGTGAACTCTAAACCGGAAAGGACGCCCAAATAAATGCGGCGGGCTTCTTCGGGGCCAGAAATGAGGTCAATCTGTAACCCTAATTCCCGCTCAACTTGGCGGATGAAGTCCCGACCGTTGGGGGCTTCACGGGTGGCGCTGGTAGCGGTGGCAACCATGTGTTGAGCACCAAAGCTCCGCGCTAGCTCTTGGCAACGGCGCAGGGACGCCAGAGCCCGCTCGATCGCCTCCGAGGTGAGGTCATGGGTTTTGGGGTTGCGATCGCCCAAACGAACCGTGTCTTTTTCACGGGCAATGATCTTAAAGGCAGGTAATATTGCATCAATTTGCACAATCACCATATGGATGGAATTGGTGCCAATGTCGATCGCCGCCAAGATGAGATCGGTTTCATTGAGCGGGGTCGCAGGGCGGTTCGGGGCCATCAGCAAAGGGGAATCAATCATGGGAAGAGCAGGCAAAGGAATAAACCGGGTAACGTGAGACATGGCTTAGCCATTTGACTTAAAAATTCTTAATCCTAGAGAATTTCAGGCAGAGCGAGCGCATAATAGAACTAGGGAAGAACCCGATTGGACGACAGTCTCAACCCTGTTGATGGGAGAAAAAGGTGGTTTTGTTGCATTCTTGCTGATATGCTCCAAGCCAACCGTTCAATATCGAATCTTAGAATCGTCCAATCGTTTATATAGTTTAAGGGTCAAGCTCTGTCCTTGCGCGATTAATCCCCATTTCTCTGGGTGCTCTATGCCATGCCTCGCTAGCCAATCTCGTTATTGCCAAGTGGCTTACTGCTGAGCCAGAGCATTCTATGAGCACAACCCTGAATACCCAGCAAGCGGCCTTGGGTCGTATGTTGCGGGCGATCGCCCAAGCTACGGATTTTAAAGAATTGGTGGGTCAACTCACCCAAATTATGCTGTGTGCCTCTGGGGCCCAGCGATGTCTCCTGGTGTTACCGGAGTCCCAGCAATGGTTTGTTTGGGCAATGGCCCAAGCAACCTGCTCCAATTGTCTGAGGGTAGATGCGTTACCCAATACAGCACCTAATCTCAAACTTTGTAGTCAACGCCTTGAGCAATGCCCGCATCTTCCCAGCCAGCTTATGCAGTTAGCTCAGCAGCAGCAGCGGTCGTTGGGGCTAATGGAAGCTGCCCAAGCCACAACATTCGATGATCCCTACTTACGTCAGCACCAACCCCAGAGTCTGCTGTGTCAACCTGTCATTGTGCAGGGGCAGACGATCGCCCTGTGGTATTGGGAACACGCAAGTCAGGCGGGGGTGTTTAGCGCTGATACTGTGAGTGAGCTCGAGATTTTAGCCACCCAGGCCGCGATCGCCATCGATCGCGTCCGTCTCCAACAGTTATCCCCCACAGCCCCAGGGGATCAACCCCATCGGCAAGTCCAGACAGCGGAGCAACACCTCCAGCAACTTGCTGAGAATTTCCCTGGGGTGCTCTATCAATTTCGCCTCGACTCGGACGGCAGCCAACAGTTTCCCTTTGTCTCCGCAGGTAGTCGCACATTGTATGAACTCGAACCTGAGGAGATGCTTCAAGCATTTGAGTTGGTGCATCCAGACTATATTGAAGCGTTTCAGCAGGCGATCGCCACCTCAGCCCAAACCCTCAATCGCTTTTACCATGAGCACCCGATCACGACCCCTTCAGGCGAACCCAAATGGATTAGGGTGGTGGCTAATCCGACTCAGCAAGCCAATGGTGCCATTCTCTGGGATGGCGTGATCTTGGATATTACCCAGAGCAAACGCACAGAGTTGCAATTGCGCCTGAGTGAACAGCGATTTCGGAATATTTTCCACAACCTGCCCATGGTTGCAATGCAGATCTATGATCGCAAGCGCCGCCTCGTGGACTGGAACAATGCCAGCACCACAATCTATGGTTACAGCCGTGAGGAAGCCCTGGGGCAGCAACTCGAAGATCTGATTATTCCGTCCGAAATGCGTCAGCCGGTGATCGAGGCCGTAGATGCTTGGGTGCAGGGTGGCCCGGCAATTCCACCCGCAGAACTAAGCCTGCTCCACAAAGACGGCTCCCGGGTCTCGGTCTATTCCACCCATTTTCTGCTACCCAATACCCAAGGTGAACCGGAGATGTATTGTCTCGACATTGACCTACGCGATCGCCAACGGGCTGAAGCCGCACTCCAACGCTCTAAACAATTACTCGAATCGGTGATCAATACCTTGCCGGGTGCGATGTGGTGGAAAGATCACCAGCTTGTTTTTCAAGGGGCCAATGAATACCTGTCCCAAATTTTAGGGCTGGAAACCCCAGGCGATATTGTGGGGAAAACGGATGCCGATATTCTGGAGAGTGAGACTGAGATCACGCAATCGAGCCGCAGCGATCGCCGGATTATTGCCTCTGGCAACCCTGAGCTTGGGGTCATTGAAGCCCGTCAACAAGTGGATGGTACTCAAGTCTGGCTTGAAACCAGTAAAGTCCCCTTGCTCGATGAAGCCGGAGATGTGATGGGTTTGGTGGGCATGTTTCAAGATGTGACCCAACGAGAACAAGCCACGATCGCGCTGCGCCAAAAGACCCAAGAACTAGAACAAGCCTTGCATGACTTGCAGAGTGCTCAACTCCAACTGGTGCAAACAGAAAAAATGTCCAGCTTAGGACAGATGGTGGCGGGGATTGCCCATGAAATTAATAATCCGGTCACCTTTATCTACGGCAACATCGATCATGCGGTTACCTATGTCGATGACTTATTTGGCTTAATTGAACAATATCGTCAGGTGTATCCTGACCCTCCCTTAGTGATCCAAGATTGGATTGAAGACATTGACCTTGACTTTTTGCAGCAAGACTTCCAGGAGCTGATTCAATCGATGCGGGTGGGCACAGAGCGCATCAAAGCAATTGTCAATTCTCTGCGCAACTTCTCACGACTTGATGAAGCGGCAGTCAAGGCGGTCGATCTCCACGAGGGCATCGATAGTACCCTGACGATTCTGCAAACCCGCCTGCGAGCCCAGGATTGGCGACCGGAGATTCAAGTGCGCAAAGATTACGGTGAGTTGCCACGAATTAAATGCTATGCCGGTCAGCTCAACCAAGTGTTTATGAATATTATTAGCAACAGCATTGATGCTTTAGAAGAGCGCGATCGTGCTCATTCCCTTGACCAGAAGATACAGGCTGCTCCGAGCCAAATTCGGATCACGACCCGCACCCAGTCACAGGTCGTTGAGCTAAAAATCCAAGACAACGGCCCTGGCATGGATGCAGCAACCCGCGATCGCCTCTTTGACCCCTTCTTTACAACCAAACCTGTGGGTCAAGGCACTGGACTCGGTCTCTCAATCAGTTATCAGATTATTGCTGAAACCCATGGGGGGAGCTTAAGTTGCACTTCCGAACCGGGTGCAGGGGCAACGTTTGTGATTACGCTCCCCTTGACGACTGCTAATGACGCTTCTGGAATTGCTCAGTCGGGCGA
>JAAHHN010000086.1 GCA_010672165.1 Spirulina sp. SIO3F2
TTCCATCTTGATTGTCTGGGTTAAGGGATTATTCTGTAATTGCGCCCAAGTACTTGGACCGTCAAGATCTGGCATCATTACATCTAGCAAGATGGCATCAGGTTTTTGGTCTTGGGCCACAACTAGGCCTTCCCGCCCCGAAGGCGCAGTTAAGACTTCCCAGCCATGATTGATTTCTAAGCTGAGTTGCGCCACAGCTCGGATATCGGCTTCATCATCAATAATTAAAATTTTGCGCGTTCCCATACCCCAAACCACCGACTCTTCTTCAATGTACAACATAGAAGATCCAGCCTATATCAAAACTGTTGGCCTTGATCTTCGCATCATTACAATGCGATGAGTGAATCTATGTGACTAAATTCTAGAATATGACATTCTTGAAGACCAAATCGGTCAACTCTAAACGACAAACTGTATTGGCTATCACTGGAGATTTGCCTATTGGGTTCATACTCTCCTTGTGATGAGCCTCGTTGGGTTTGGCGTAATCCGGAGATGCTCTTGCCATAGTCCGAAAATACATATCTTGAGCCGAGCTTGGCTTAGGCTCAGGTGAGCTGTTGTTCTGAAATCCAGCAATCCCTATAGAAAATCATGGCGAATCCTCAGGCAATTTTTATTCAAAAGGTGACTATCAGTCTTTTGTTACTCCTTTTCTTTACGGTGTCTTTGATTGCTTTGGGCTATTCAGTCGCATTAAGTGTGTTTTTAGGGCTGTTAGGCGCTAGCTCTGGTGCTTTTATTGTGGGGTGGTGGTATGACGATCGCCCTGTGGTGACGCCAGAGGGCGAAGTGCGCCAACCGAAAGCGAGTCGTACCGCCAAAAAGAAGGCGAATGCTCCTGGGATTGTTGAAGCTCAAAAGCTCCGACGCGAAGCGGAACAATCACGGCAGCGAAAACGCCAACAGCAACTTGGTTCTGGCAAACAGCGATCGCTGTTTGCCGAATGGCTCAGTCGATTTCGTCGATTTCGATGATGAGAGAACTCTACCACTCAAGACTTAGGGAAACTTCTACAATGAAGAGTGTGACGTCCAGAATATTCAAAACAGAGGTTATCAAAATGCAAGTTGTGGGGCGCTGGGGCAAAACATTAATCCGTTGGGGAATCGTCATTAGCCTAGTTGGGGTCTTGACCCTGAGCTTACCCCATGCAGCTTGGGCAGCCCGAACAGGCGGTCGCATGGGTGGGGGGTCATTTAATATGCCTCGCCGCAGCTATAGCGCTCCCCAACGCAGTTATCGTTCTGCGCCCACCTATCCTGCCCGTCCTATGTATGGCGGCGGTTGGGGCTTTCCGTTTTTGATTCCATTCTTTGGCTTTGGGGGGGGCTTTGGGGGGATTTTCAGTCTGCTGATTGGTTTGGCGCTCCTCAACTTTATTGTTAATGCTTTTCGTAACAGTGGTTTGGGCAGCAGTACAACAGAAGCGGAGTCAACGCCGCAAATTACAGTCGCCCAAGTGCAGGTTGGCTTGTTGAGCGGGGCGCGATCGCTCCAGGCTGAACTGGATGCGTTGGCCCAAACCGTCGATACAGATAGCGCAATCGGACGGGGCCGCCTCTTGCAAGAAACCAGCTTAGCTCTGCTGCGCCATCCTGAATATTGGCAATATGGTTTAGCCCAAGCCAAGGTTGCTCCCCTAGAACAAGCAGAAGCCCAATTCAACCAATATTCCCTCAGTGAACGGAGTAAGTTTACGTCAGAAACGCTTGCCAATTTGAACGGCGATCGCCAAGGCCAAGCTGCCACATCAACAGGAAATTCTGACCAAGATGTTGGTGAATATTTAGTCGTAACAATACTGGTAGGCACTCAGGACTCACTTAAGCTGCCCAAAATCACCAGTTCAGAAACCCTCCGCCAGGCAGTGCAAACCTTGGGCGCACTCAGTAGCGATCGCCTCCTGGCTATTGAAGTGCTTTGGACCCCCCAAGCTGCTGGGGATACACTCACAGCCGATGACCTGCTAGCCCAGTATCCCAATCTGCGGCTGTTGTAAGTGCTGGGCTGTCTAAACTGGCCCTTGTCCAAAGAGCTGCTTGAAAATATTGTCTAGTCGCCCCTGACAATAGCGAACAGGTTGCCACCGCTCGGTTAATCCTTGCCAGCGGTTTTGGAGACGATCGCGCCAGATTAGCGTTTCAGGATTGCCTTCCGTGCTCCAGCGCTCAACCCATTGACTCCATTGCGCTAGAGTGGGTGGGATTTGGTGGGTTAGGCGCACGGTAAATTGTTCGGTGGAGAGCGACTGGGCATAGGCTGGAGTCAAGAACGATTGATAGTCACGCGCTTGCTGCGTATGCTGACCCACTACGGCCAACAGTAAGGCCCGAACGGTTTGGCGTACAGGTTCTACGTCAGCTCCCATCAACTCTTGCACGAGCGAGCTTTGAGCAACGGGGCTATTGCTATTATTGGTGTCCGTAATACTCATATGAGTCGCCCCACTGATCGACACAAACTGTTTGGCGGCTGGGATTGCAATAAAGGGCAAAAGCTGATGTTCAAGGGTCGGGGTGACGGTGTCATGGCTGTGACTCAGAATCATGACTGGGGTTTGCAGTTTTTTAAGCCCCTCAGAACCAAACAGTTTACCAATAACAGGATTCATCGCCACTGCTTGGATAACGCGATTGTCTCGAAAATTCAAAGTGCGATGGGGAAGCTGAGCCGCCGAGCATTGCAACCAATCGGCAGGGGCACGTCCGAGAGGACTGCGATTTTGGCAGAACGTTCGGAGTTCCCGTAAATCCAATTCAGCACCTGCAAGCGCCAATGCCGTATAGCCGCCGAGGGAATGGCCAATAACAACGACCTGCTCCGTATTGAAGTTTTGATAGAAGTCAGAACCAGATTGCGCACGCTCTAGGGTATTAAGCAAAAATTGAATGTCTTGGGGGCGATCAACAAATTCAGCTGCGGACAAAACACTTGCAGGTTCATGAGTCAAGGCGATTTTTGCCAATACATCAATATTACTACCGGGGTGTTCCAAGGTAGCAACGCTAAACCCATAGCTGGCGAGATGTTCTGCCAAATAGGCGATAAAGTTCCGATCGGCAGCAAAGCCATGGGAGAGCACGACCAATGGACCGTGAACGACTTCACCATGATAAAGTTCTGCAACTATCTTGCGTTGGCGGTGCGAATCCCAGAACGTCAGCGATCGCTGGGTGACGCTCTGAGAACCCAGACGGCTGGGGTCAAGCCCATTCGGGATATATGTTTTGGGCTCAGCAACCGCTAACGCTTTGTTAATAACAGGCTGTAGAACCTGACTTTGCCAACGGGGACGATTGAGGCGCAGGGCGATCGAACTGGCTTTGAGCACATCTAACTTCAAGAGAGTCTGAGGGTAGGCCTGGAGAAGATTGAGCGGTGTAATGTCTTTTTGTTCATCTTCTAGAAGCTCGTAGAGCGAGGCTTGAATTTGGAAGGGTGAACTGCCGGGTAATGCTTGATGTAACTCTTCCAAGAGACGTTGACCATCCCGTGTCGCTAACAGATCGTCAAGAAATTGTTGAGCAATTTTAGGCTCCAGAGCCAATTCTTGGCCTAAGAGTCCCCCCACTTCGGGTGTTAGCACTGTAGACCAATGGATTAGTTGGGTGGGGAGTTCTCCAGTTTGGCTAAATTGCTGAAGCTCAGCAAGGCTAACCGTTTCGGAGAGTGGTCCAGCTTGGAGCGTTAGATATTCTGCAGCTGAACTCTTTAATGCTGCCGTAGCTATGAGAATACACAGTACGATTAGATGTTGGATGCCCGTCTCAAGCCATTTGACAGTTCTCACTTTGGTTTTGTGCTGGTCAAGTTGTCTCATCTATATATATACCTACTAGGGGCTGTCGTCAGTTAGACTTCAAACTCTTGCTGTGACTGACTTACAGCCCCTTTCCTCGTCTTTAAGCTCGGGCGATCTATCCCTTGTCCCGTCAGGCTTCTGGTGTTAACTAACGACACGCCCTAAGATTCCCTCCCGATCTGTCGTGGTGTTGAACACTATCATAGGGAATGGAATGGGCAGTAGGGACAATTTGAAGTTAAACCCCCACAATGAAACAATGGGAATTGAAGGCTCTCTGTGACCTAACCTGGATTATCTCATTAGGCAGGCGGGACACCTGAACTGCGGCTTTTCCTCTGTACTGTCCGTAGCATGGACATCTTGCTCGCTGCTTGACTGAATAAAGCTTTCAGGAATTTTCGGTAAATGTCATGAATAATCCAGGCTAAAGTTTATTGGCCGGATGTCACAGTTCATTGAGGATTCACGAACGTGCTGCTCTCCAAAGGTTGTGAAGTTGAACTTTACACAGGTTCACCAGACGGTGAGATCATTGGCTTTTCTAATCACATTGTCCAAGCGTTAGCGGGTTTTGTGCGAGAACCGGATAGCCGCAATGTGGAGTATACGACGGCTCCTTTTCGCTGTTATAACCGACTTCTCTGTGCTCTAGTGCGTCCAAGACAAACGTTGAGACAGTATCTTCTAGGCCAAGGCAACTACACTTTGATTCCAGGCAGCACCTTGAGTCTTGGAGGGAGTCAACAGTTTCATCGTTCTGATCCCCATAATCCCTACCACAGCTATATTGAGCAGACATATCATACTCAGGTCGTGACCGCCAGTGTCCATATCAATATTGGGATTGCTGACCCTGAACAATTGATGCGAGCCTATCGACTCATTCGCGTGGAAGCCCCCCTTTATCTCGCCCTCAGTGCGTCATCTCCCTTCCTAGATGGCCAGGTGACTGGCGCTCATTCCACACGCTGGTCAACCTTCCCGCAAACTCCAGCGTATGTCCCGCTCTTTGAGAGTCATCCTCATTTTGTGCGTTGGACAGAGGAGCAACTCATACAGGGCACTATGCAAAATGTTCGCCACCTTTGGGTTTCAGTGCGTCCCAATGGCGATCGACGTCCCTATGATCTCAATCGCTTAGAACTCAGAATTTGTGATTTGATTAGTGATCCAATTGCACTCCTTGCGATTGTGGCCTTGCTGGAAGCCCGGATTTTGCAACTGCTTGCCGATAAAACACTTGATCCGCTCCAGAAAAGCACCCTCACACCGGCCGAACTGTTAGACCTGACCCGAGCCAATGAGGTACAGGCTGCCCAGCACAGTCTTGAGGCCCAACTCCACAATTGGCAAACAGGAGAAGGAATCAATGCTCAGGATTGGCTCCAACATTTATATGCAGAGGTCTTCCCCGTTGCCAAACAACATGGTTTTAGTTGTTTTCTCACTCCCCTTCAGCAAATTTTGACTCAGGGGAATGAAGCGCAAAGGTGGCTGCGGCAATTTCATCAACAGCAGCTGACACCCCAGTCTATTCTCCAACAAGCGATCGTACGAATGCAGGTTCAAGAACAAGATCTACAAACTAGAATTTGTCAAGAGATGGCTGCATAAAGTCTTGGGGTACGATTTCTAGGGGCTGTCGTCCGTTAGATTTCAAACTCTTGCTGTGGCTGACTGTCCCTTTTCCTTCTGTTTGGAGTCGGGTGCCCTATCCCTTGTCTCGCCAGCCTTCTAATGTTAAACCTCGTCTAAGCTGAGACCCGGAGTTTTTTTGTAGGGGTAGAGACCCCGTGCCTACCCTGGCAGGATCTGGGGCAACCACGGGGGGATTGCCCCTACAGCATCTTGTAAACTAAAGGTTTCAATCTGGTCTTGGTTTAGCTGACGACACCCCCTAACTGTCCCAGGAAAGACAGTCAAGATTCCCAATTTATTCAGTTGCGTGTTTCCAAATGGCTAAGCATAGAAAAGTTGCGCATCTGAGAACTTGATTTTCTCTGAAGTATTTAGGACGCTTCATCATCCTGAATCGAGGAAGTAGAGAGTGCGATGGGTGAACGGAGTCAAACCCAGCCACTCTGGCTATCCCCTCTGGGGATGCTACGCGTAGGCGAAGCCAGCCCTTGGGCTTACGACTCCGCTCAGCCTTCGCCTTCTAAGTACATATAATTTCGATTTGGTGTCGTTTGATTACAGAAGTCTTGAGGGACAAGGTATAACACGCCCGATCCAACGAAATCAGCCATTGCAATGTTTTCGCGTTCAACTGAGACCGTGCTTGATTTCGTAGTGAATTAAGCCATTACGACAACTTGAGGAACCTAAATAGCCTACTATTTTTATATATTTTGATTATGAATTAATTGCCTTAATATGCGTCTGCCTTATAGAAAGGCATGATTATTGGGAACGATTAGAAAACAAAATCATTCTGCCGATCTCAATGTAAGTATTAACTAAGCGTTATGGAGTGCTGTAATGATGCCGAAAGTGGTTCTAGTTCATCCTGAAATTCCCCCCAACACCGGAAATATTGCCCGCACTTGCGCGGCTACCCAGACCGAGCTACATCTTGTGGGCCCATTGGGCTTTGAATTGAGCGATCGCTACCTCAAACGTGCAGGACTCGACTATTGGCCTTACGTCAATCTCCATTGTCATGATGACCTTCATCACTTTTGGCGAATTCAGCAGCGAACAGGGGGACGCTGTCTGGGATTTAGCACCCGGGGCCAAACCCATTATTTAGCCTGTCATTATCAGCCTACAGACTGGTTACTGTTTGGTTGCGAAACTCAGGGTTTACCCTCCTCAGTGATCGAACACTGTGATTTAACCCTCCATATTCCCATTGCTGAACCGAATGTCAGGAGTCTTAATTTATCAGTTAGTGTGGCAATCGGACTCTTTGAAGCCCGTCGGCAAATCGGAGCCAATGGTTGAGCTTAAAACACTAAATGGTTATATTGCGATTTATTGCTGCTCATAGCACAATCCATGCACTGGCTTTTATGCACTTCAGCAAGAGTTCATAGATAATGTTTGACCCATCTGCCTAAGATTAAAATCCTTGGTGTTTCAGGGGATGTGTACTTCTGTGCTTAACAGCACGCTCACTCTATCCCTTGATGGGAATTGAGCAACTCAAATCCCTCCAAAGACGAGTGTTTAGCCTGAACAGCAGTATATAGATATATGCAATGTTGGGGCATTTACCATTGAAGGGTGTATCTCTGTTCGTAATAAACCCCCTCTCCAATAAGATTTTTTTATACTGGATACTCTCCTAATGCTTTGGACGTGGGATGTGTTGTGATTAGACCAAGACAGAACATCATCGGAACGTCTCACCACCTGTCTCAATCCAAGTTCACCTCAGCATTTCCCGACTTTGGGCCCAATTTGAAACCACCGTCCTCAAACCTGTCTCGTTCTGTTTATTAATTGCCCAAATTTGACATTTGTTTCAACTCTTAATGTTCAGTACGCTATTTTCAGATTGTTGCAATCTGTGCTAGAAATAGCCAGACGGATTAGAAATCTGTTAATTGCGAAATGTTTGGTGAGCTGCTTGTCTTATTTGGGAAAGCACAGTAACCTAACCTACGTCACTCAAAATTTTGAGATTGATGGTCAGCGATGCACATCACCTTCCTCAAGTGATGCAATCTCTAAAACCCTGACCCTTTAATCTCATAACCCTGTAGTCAATCACCCTTTTAACCATTAGGAGGTCGTTGTTGAAACGCTCACTCACACAAACCACCAATCCTAACCTGCCAGCAACCTCTGCTCCTGATGCGGACTCGCGTGTTGCTAGGGCTGGGGTTAGTGAAACTGCCCGACGTGCTGGAGCGAGAGCTTTAGGGCTGGCTGCAGTTTCTGTGGGAGCAACAGCCAGCATGCTCCTGCCGCTCCAAGGTGAAGAAGCCTTAGCAACAGAGTCTGCTCTGAATCAACCCCTCATTCAGCATCGAATCCAAGATGGAGACACCCTCTGGGAATTATCTCAGTCTTATGGTGTACCAGCTGAAGCAATCGCTGTCTCAAATGCGCTACACGCGGATGAAGTGCTCACTGTTGGCAAGACACTTCACATCCCTGCCCTTGCAGTTGAAACTGAAGTTGTTGACATTCAGGAGTCTTCAGTCGAAGAGATCATTGTTGAAGAGGATGCTTTAACACTACATGAACCTCAGATTGTTGCTGTAGTCCAGGCCGATGCTGAGCCGATGATGGATGAGGCAACTGTAGCGATCCAGAAGGACTTAGATCAGATATCAACTCAGGATGAACCCAAGATTGTTGCTGCTGTAGAAGAGGATGAGCTTGGAGCCCAAACTCTAGACACCACACCCATTGATGCGGAAATCCAGTCGCCCCTTCCTAATGCAACAATTCATCATGTTGCCCCTGGCGAAACTTTGGTCGCACTTGCTGAACAATATTCGATCTCTGTTGGTGAACTGGTTGAATACAACCCTAATACCCAACCGACTCAGCTTCAAGTGGGTCAGAAAATCATCATTCCCAATGTAGCTTCCGAGTTGCGCGATGATTCTCCTGAGTTGATTGCTCAATCTCGGACTGCACGGGTTGATGCTCCAACGGTTGCAGCTCCCTCCAACGATCACATCCGTCGTCTGAAAGCCGATGTGATGCGGATGCGCGAAGAAATCCGCTCTCAGAGTAACTCGCAACCTGCTGTTGCTCACCGCTCTACTACTTCTACTCCAATTCAGCAACCTGCTGCTACATCTGTTCCAAGTACTACACCTGTTCCGAGTACTACGCCTGTTCACCCTGAGTGGGAACGTCAGCGAGTGAGTAAGCCCAGCCGGGATGGAAGTGAACAAGAATTGATTGCGGCGGCACCAGTTCCAAGTCAGGGGTATAACCGTCTTCTGCAACTTCCTGCGGGTCAGACCGTTGAGCCCCAGATTCCACCTCTATTAGAGCAAGAACAATATCTACCGGATGATGCTCAAACTTTCAATGGCTATATTTGGCCGACTCGAGGAACTTTAACCTCTGGTTATGGACCTCGCTGGGGTCGTATGCACCGGGGGATTGATATTGCTGCACCTACTGGAACGCCGATTCATGCGGCTGCTTCGGGAGAAGTGGTATCTGCTGGCTGGAATTCCGGTGGCTACGGTAACCTAGTTGAAATCCGTCATCCTGATGGTAGCCTGACTCGTTATGCCCATAACAGTCGCGTTCTGGTGCGTAAAGGCGATCGTGTGACCCAAGGTCAGCAAATTGCTTTGATGGGAAGCACAGGTTACAGCACCGGCCCTCATTTGCATTTTGAACTTCATCCTGCTGGAGGACGTGGCGCAGTTAATCCCATGGCTTTTCTGCCTGGTCGTTAGTTTCTAGGTACTTCGAATTTAACTTTACAAAAGTCAAACTCTTGATAAGGCTAGCAAGGGTGAGGTTTAACCCTCATCACTGCTGGCTTTAAAGCTGTCTAGAGACTGAAGCATCACCTCGCTTTTTTGTAAACTTAAGATAAATAAAGTTGATTTAGATTGCATTATTCATAGTTTTCTCCCGATTTTACGGATAGACAACAATAATGTAGAAACTCTTAGCTTGTGATTGGCCTTACCGAATGTTACGTAAATTGTGAGGGCATGAGAAGTTGGGATCGCTGATGGTGCTTCTGCTTGCAGTTGCTAGCGTCATCATTACTAGCGCTTTAATATCAATCATCCCTGTAGGGTTTTAGGAGAAGAATCATATGATGCTTGCACAACAACAACATTGGAGTACCCCTTATCTTGCCCAAATCAAAAGTTTCCTAGTTTGGAGTTTCACCCTTACCGTATGTTTACTAGTGGTTGGGTTCCCTTTGGTTTTCTTAATGGCTACGATCGCTGTTCTCGCTACCGTCATTTTGCAATTCGTTTTACCCGCCAGTGCAGTCCTCATTGTGGCCGGGGGCATCCTGGGTAGTAACGTTTTGGTTGTGTTGTTGGGGGCTACCTTATTGACCGTTAAAGGTATTCATCCTGAAGAGGTGCGCTGGCTCCATTGGTTGCATGGCAATCCCCAAAGCGCTACCCTGCCGCTTTATGCATCCTGTCCACTGACCTGTGAATTGAGACCCGGTTTATATCCCCTTGGTTCTGAAGTGAGCACTTAGAATCTTTGTATTTGTATTGAATCAAAAATCATTAACAAGGTGGGAATCTAGCTTCCCACCTTTTTTTGTGGAGGTGTCCCTTCAATCCTCTATGATCAAAGCCGTTGTGGTGTGAATCAGTAGTTGCTGACCAGCCACCGATTTTTGCTTCTTTATTCTTCTCTTCTTTGCTATGTCTGCTGCTGCACCCATTTGCATTATCCTAGGCACCCGGCCCGAAGCGATTAAACTTGCGCCGGTGATTGAGCAGTTTTGCCAGCATTCAGCGTTTCACACTCAAGTGATTTTGACGGGCCAACATCGAGAAATGGTCGATCAGGTGATGCGTTTGTTTCAATTGCAAGCGGATCATGATCTCGACATTATGCAACCGAAGCAAAGCCTAACGGACATCACTTGCCGTACCTTGCAAGGCCTTGGCCAGCTCTTCGAGCAGCTTCAGCCCAAAATGGTTATTGTCCAAGGTGATACAACCACTGCCTTTACGGCAGCGCTGGCCGGATTTTATCGACAAATTCCGATTGGCCATGTTGAAGCAGGGTTGCGCACCGATCATCTCTACGATCCCTATCCGGAGGAAGCCAATCGACGCTTGATTTCCCAAATTGCCCAGCTGCATTTTGCCCCTACACCCCTTGCAGTGCAAAATCTCCAGCAGTCTCAGGTCACCGGTCAGATCTTCCAAACGGGCAACACCGTTATTGATGCCCTGCTGCGTGTTGCTGCAACCAAACCTGATTGTGATGTGCCAGGTCTGGATTGGCTACAAACGAAGGTGATTTTGGCGACTGTCCATCGCCGCGAAAACTGGGGTAAACCTCTGGAGAGCATTTTGACGGCCTTTGAGCAAATCCTTACGGCTTTTCCAGATCGCGCTTTGCTATTGCCGATGCATCGTAACCCTACTGTACGCGACCCGATCAAGGCTCACTTGGGCAATCACCCCCGTGTTTTCCTCACAGAACCGCTCAATTATAGTCAGTTGGTGGGAGCTATTCAGCGGTGCGAGTTATTGCTCACCGATTCGGGCGGTTTGCAAGAAGAAGCACCTAGCTTAGGCAAACCCGTACTAGTTTTGCGAGAAACCACTGAACGTCCAGAAGCAGTGGAGGCTGGAACTGCACAACTAGTTGGTACAGACACAGAAAATGTTGTATGGGCAACAGCCAAACTTCTTGAAGATCCCGTTGCCTATCAAGCCATGGCCAATGCGGTTAATCCTTTTGGCGACGGCCAAGCTTCAGCTCGGATTGCGGATGCAGTTGAAACCTATTTGGCCAGCTCAGGTTCTTAAAGCAGAGTGATCATAAAGTCTGGCAGTCTTCGTCAGTTTAATCTTCGTTGGACCTAACTGTTCCCGAGGCAGTTATGAGAGAATTGCCCCTAACCCACATTATTCGAGACTCTTGCCAAAAATCTCCGGAGATTCAGCGCAGTAAGATGCCCGCTCTACGGATGAGTCCAGCAGAAAAAACGTAGCATAGCCATCCTGGCTATCTTAATGAATCATCCAGGCTAAGATGTCTTGAAAAGTATATTTCTCACTTTGGTCTTGTTCCAAGATGAATTGTGACCTGACGTCCGTTGCTGCCCAGATCCGGGTCGAACAACTCCAGTTTGGCTATCGAGCCACGCAACCGATCGCGCACCATCTCACCTTCACACTCCAATCCGGCGAGACAGTTGGGTTGGTTGGCCCCAATGGGGCGGGTAAGACCTCTTTATTTTTACTGCTGACCGGTTTACTGACTCCCCAAGCTGGAAAAATCTATTTGAGCGATCGCCCCCTTAAATCAGGCCAGTTTATACCGGAAATTGGTCTTGTGTTCCAAAACCCCGATGACCAACTTTTTTGTGCTTCTGTCTGGGATGATGTGGCTTTTGGTGCAGAAAACCTGGGTTGGCCGCCAGGGCAGGTTCAAACAGCAGTGCAACAGGCTTTGAATACCACTGGTGTTGTGCATTTAGCCCAGCGTTCGCCGCATCAACTCTCAGGGGGTGAAAAAACCATGGCAGCGATCGCCTCAGTTCTGGTGATGAACCCCCTCGTGATGCTCTACGATGAGCCTTCAGCCCATTTGGATCTAGCTGCCCGTCGCCGCTTGATCAACTTCTTGCAAACCACACCTCAAACTAATCTCATTGCTTCCCACGATTTGGCGTTGATTTTAGAGGTTTGCGATCGTGTTCTGTTACTGGATCAGGGTCAGATCCTTGCCGATGGCCCGCCCAAAACAATCCTGGCTGATGAATCGTTACTCACCGCTCACCATCTGGAAGTGCCTGGTCAACTTCGATGACACCAACCCCCATATCGTTCTTCCGCCCAAGGCTCCCCCCGACGGTGATAACCATTTTTCTCCCAAAAGCCCAACTCCTCTTGGGTTAAAAACTCCAATGCACAAATCCACTTGGCACTTTTCCAAGCATAGAGATGGGGCACGACTGTTCGTACCGGGCCGCCATGCTCAGCCGGTAATGGCTCACCAGCCAGAGTATGAGCAAAAAAGTTTTCGGGGCGGGCAAAATCTTCCAAGGTGAGATTGGTGGTATAACCGCCTGTACAATGCTGCATCACATACCCAAAGTGGCTCGGTAGGGATAGTTGTGCTAACACATCAGTGACCCTAACCCCCCGCCATTGCACATCTAGCTTTGACCAACGTGTCACACAGTGAAAGTCCGCCGTGAAATCCTGTTGGGGCAGCGCCATCAAATCTGACCAAGTGAATCTTGTCGGCGTCTCCAAGCCAAGAATCTCCAGTCGCCAATCCTCTGCATTGAGCTGGGGAGTATCACCGTAGGTGAGAACCGGAAACCCCTTTGCTAGATACTGACCAGGGGGAACGCGATCGCCTTGAGCAGGCTCAGGTTTCTGGAAAAATTTACCAGGCATGGTGATTTACCAAGCAAGTGAAATCGCTAATCGCTTACTCTTCGTCTTCGTCCTCATCCTCTTTAGTGGGGTAATAGAATGTCGAGTCTCCCGTTAAAACAGATTTACCTTGGGATAGGGCTCTCTGGGCGGCCTTCGCAGCCTTGCGATTCCAGTGGGCACGGCGCTGATTTCGCTTAGTATTGGAGGTTTTCTTCTTGGGAACTGCCATGATGAATTTAGACTCAGTTTAAAGATAGTCACAATCTCTGATTGTACTGTGAAATCGTGTCTCTTATTGGAAACGATCAGTCCCCAACAGAATATAGAGATTTGACTCACGAACTCAGCGCCACTGGAATCCCTGATGTATAATTTGCTCAACAACTCAGGGGGACTCTAATCAATATCAAAGGGATGCAAATTCACCCCGTACACCTCTAACGGGCTATCCCCCTGCGGAGCAAACATCAACTTCTTCTGTGGGGCAATATTAAAACTTGGGGCATGTGTATTGTCTGCTGAATAACTTGCTCAAGTTCCCTTGATCGTCTCGTTTAGAACGTCTTGCTCAAAACTCAAATGATAGGCCGATGATTGAAATGACAGTTGCGGGCATTGCCTTAGACGCGTACACTCGGAGTCCCATCGTCTTGCTCAAGGATGGTACGAATCGGCGTGCGCTGCCCATTTATATTGGCCAAGAGCAAGCTAAGGCGATCGTTGGTGCTTTGGAAGAGCAAGCCCCTCCCCCACGTCCGCTCACCCACGATTTGATCGGTAATATCCTCGATGCTTGGGAGCTTGATCTGACGAAAATCATTATTCATGCTCTCCGTGACAGCACCTTTTTTGCCGTGCTCTGTGTTGAAAAGGATGGTGAAACCCGTGAGGTAGATTGTCGTCCCAGTGATGCGATCGCGGTTGCCTTGCGAACCCGCAGCCCTATTTGGGTTGTTGAAGAGGTGGTCGCCGAAGCGTCGATCCCCGTTGATCGGGAAGCGGATGAAGAAGACCGTCAAGCGTTCCGTGATTTTGTTTCCAATATTCGTCCTGAGGATTTTGCGGCTGTTCAGTCTGCCCGTGAGCCTAACGAGCCTGAGACTGAACCTTAAGTCTGGATTTTTTAAATTGTAAGGAGGTCGCCAATCGCCATTACGATGCAAAAACGGCGTTGGGGCCAAACGGGACTAAACCTCTCCATTGCGTCTTTGGGCACGATGCGCTGTCTAGAAAGTCAGGAGATATTTAATCAGACCCTCAATGGGGCGATCGCCGCAGGCATCAATCATGTTGAAACAGCCCAGGGTTACGGACTCAGCGAAACCTATCTGGGGCAATGGCTATGCAACTTACCCGCCATCGATCGCGCTGCCTTGACCCTTACCACCAAAATTCCCCCTTGCCCCACTGCCGCTCAGATGGCTCAGCAGATTGACCAGTCGCTGCAACGGTTGGGAGTGGAGCATCTGGATTGTTTGGCTCTGCATGGAGTGAATACTCTCGAACATTTGGCCTGGCTCCAGGCTCCTGATGGTTGCATGGCGGCGGTGGGAGCCGCGATCGCATCCGGTAAGGTTGGCCATGTCGGTTTTTCTAGTCATGGTTCTTTGGATTTAATTTTGCAAACTCTTCGCACAGGCCTATTTGCCTTTGTCAATTTGCATTACTACTTCTTTCGGCAGCATTTAGAACCTGCGATCGCCCTAGCCCATGCGTTGAATATGGGGATCTTTATTATTTCTCCCGCAGATAAAGGGGGCTTGCTCCATCACCCGCCAACTCTGCTCCAACAGCGCTGTCAGCCCCGGACACCACTGGAATTTACGTACCGCTTTTTGCTCGCTGATCCCCGAATCACCACGCTCAGTTTTGGCCCTACCAATCCAACAGAACTAGCGGGCGCGATCGCTCAATTACCAACGATATCACCGACTGCTGAGCCGATTTGGGGAACAACAGAAATTGAAATTGCAGCACGTCTGGAAACGCTAAGGCACGAGCGTTTGGGTACAACTGCTTGTGAGCAATGCTATGCTTGCTTGCCCTGTCCGGAAGGAATCAATATTCCTGAAGTGTTGCGACTGCGGAATCTGGCGATCGCCTACGATATGACTGAGTTTGGCACATACCGTTATCGCATGTTTGAAAATGCCGGCCATTGGTTTGCGGGCCAGCGGGGCGATCGGTGTACGAATTGTGGGGATTGCTTACCCCGTTGTCCAGAGCAATTAGCGATTCCGGAACTACTGCATCAAACTCACACACAATTACGCGGCCAGGCGCGGCGGCGGCTGTGGCAGGAGGATTAGTGGGGATTGTCGATCAGAAGACAATTCATAGCGATCCATTTATAGCGATCCATCAAGCGGCGGGCAAGATATCCGCGCTACGGACTGTGATTTATGAATCATACAGGAGAGTCCAAAGCGTTATAGTGGTCTCTGGCTATTTCAACTCTCCCCATGCGCTACGCTCTGCTTAAAAACCGCTGGTTTTGGATGACTGCTCTGACTGCCCTCGTGCTCGATCAGATTACAAAATATTGGATACGCACCAGCTTTGATCTGCTTGGCGAGACTGTGCCGATCGTACCAGGCGTCTTTCACTTCACCTATGTGATCAACACTGGTGCTGCGTTTAGCCTTTTTGCAGGAGGCGTGGAATGGTTGCGGTGGCTTTCGTTGCTGGTCAGCATTGGCCTGATGATTTATGCCTTAATCAGTCCCCGCTGGATTTTGCTGGAACAAATCGGCTTTGGCTTTATTCTTTCTGGTGCTCTCGGTAATGGCATTTGTCGCTTTTTGTATAGCCATGTTATTGATTTTCTCGATTTCCGACTGATCAACTTCCCCGTATTTAACTTAGCCGATGTGTTCATTAACATAGGAATTGCCTGTCTCCTCTACCTTGCCTTTCGGCCCCAGCCTGTCCAACCATGACCAGCAATCCCCTAACTCAGGTCGTCACTCAGTTCGTCCAAAAAGTCAATAGCGCTCTTGCCCTCAAACCAGGCGCACGCGTGCCGGAGCTGCTGGTGCAGCAGGATGGTGAAGAAGAAGCGCAGGTTCATCCCCTAGTGGGAGACTATTACCGCCTGGGGCGCAGTTCACGGGCTAGCGATATTGTGGTCTCAAATCCGGTGGTGAGCCAGCTTCACCTCTCCTTGGCCCGTGACCCTAAACGTCCTAATTCCTTTTTGCTTAAAGATGAAGGCTCTACCAATGGCATTTACCTCGGCCGTCGTCGCCTGAAGCAATTACTGCTGCGTCATGGTGATGTCTTGACGCTGGGTCCACCAGAACTGGCTAAGGGGGTGCGCATTCAGTTTTATAATCCACCTCCGAAATGGGTGCGTGCGGTTCAATACAGCCTTTATGGGTTTGGGGGACTCACCAGCCTCGTGGTTTTGGGCATTGGTGTTGAATGGTTGAAGATCCCGATTTATCCCCTGCCTGCCGGGGTCGAAGGCCCAGTGATTGTTTATGCCCGCGATGGAGTGACGCCTCTGCGAGAGTTGCCCAGTCGATCGCACCAGGAACTCAAGCGTCTGCGCGATTTTTCTCCCTATCTGCCCCAGGCCGTGATTGCTTCAGAAGACAGCCGCTACTATTGGCATTTGGGGGTTGACCCCATTGGAATTCTGCGGGCAGCAATTATCAATTTGCGCAGCCAAGGCATCAGTCAAGGGGCAAGTACTGTCACGCAACAGCTCGCGCGGAGTCTCTATCCGGACTACGTTGGCCGGGAAAACAGTGCCAGCCGCAAAATTCGAGAGGCGATCGTCGCACTCAAGCTCGAAACCTTCTATAGCAAGAATGAGTTGATGCGGACCTATCTCAATCGAGTTTATCTGGGGGTCGGGAGTTACGGGTTTGAAGATGCGGCGCAGTTCTATTTTGAGAAGTCGGCGGCAGATCTCAGTATTGAAGAGGCAGCAGCTCTCGTGGCAATTTTGCCTGCACCCAATAGCTTTAACCCGGTGCAGGACTATCAAACGGCGATCGGTTTGCGCAATCGTATCATTGAGCGCATGAATCAGATGGGCATGATTTCCCAGGCAGAAGCGGCCCGATCGCGGCGATCGCGTATTGAGGTTAGCCCCAACGCTGAGCGCACCCTCAGCAATACGATCGCGCCCTATTTCTATAGCCATGTGTTCAATGAGCTGCGTGTTTTATTGGGAGAAAGTTTGGCTCGGGAGGGGAATTTCATCGTCGAAACGGGTCTTGATCCGGCAACCCAAAACGTGGCCGAAAAATCCCTCCGCACAGTTGTTGAACGCGACGGTGGGCGAGCGAATTTTGAGCAAGGGGCGATCGTCACGGTTGATAGCACGACGGGGGCAGTCGTCGCCATGACGGGCGGTGTGGATTTTAAACAAAGCCAATTCAACCGCGCCACATTAGCCCAACGGCAACCAGGGTCCACGTTTAAAGCCTTTGCCTATGCAGCGGCGCTCGAACAGGGGAGTGCCCCGAGTAAAGCCTATGCTTGTGATGCTGTAACCTGGCAAGGCCAGCGGTATCGGGGGTGTGAGCGGAGCAGTGGCGCGATCGATATGTATCGGGGTTTAGCACAATCCGAGAATGCGGTCGCCATCCGAGTGGGGAAAGACGCAGGCCTTGATCGCATTATCGAAATGGCCCAACGCCTCGGCATTCAATCGGAGTTGCGCTCTTCACCCGGACTGGTGTTGGGGGAGAGCGAGGTGAATGTATTGGAGATGACGGGGGCCTATGCCGCGCTAGCCAATGATGGTTTGTGGCATCGTCCCTATGCGGTCAAACGGGTGCGTGATAGCGGTGACTGTACTGACCCCAAAGAGCTATCCACCTGTCGTATCATCTATGACGTGGAAAGCGATCGCCGCAGTATTCGTCAGGCGGTAAGCCCAGAAATTGCCCGCACGATGACGGCGCTGCTGCGGGGGGTAGTGCAAGGGGGCACGGGTAGCCGAGCTGCAATCGGTTATGGTGAAGCGGGTAAAACGGGCACAACCGATCGCTCGGTGGATTTATGGTTTATCGGCTATGTGCCCAGCCGCAATCTAGCCACAGGGATTTGGCTAGGCAACGATGACAATAGCCCCACTAACGGCAGCAGCAGCAATGCAGCCCAGCTCTGGCGGGAATATATGCAGACGATCGTGCAGTAGGAGCAAACGTGTCGCTTGCTCCCCAGTGAGAGAGTCTATTCCTCCAGCTCAAAATCCTCCTTGCCTACACCACAAACTGGGCAAACCCAATCATCCGGGATATCTTCAAAAGCTGTACCGGGGGCAATACCACCATCGGGATCACCCTCTTTAGGATCATAAACATAGCCACAGACCGTACAAACATAAGTTTTCATGACGACGTTACTCCTTAGCTAAAGCTAATGCTAATGCTAGTTTGGTTTATCGCCTTATTCTAGGGTCAGAGTTAGGGGGGTGACTCACGGCTTTAGACTATCTTTGAAGAATGAGGCGCTGAATTCCTCCTGTTGAGTTTGAGCTTGGTAGCCATTTTGATTCATCTTATCCTGAACCTCATGACGACCCTCTACAGTTCTCGAAGCGCAATTGCTAAACTCTGACAAACACCAGCCAGGAAATCCAGATTGAGGGTTTCGAGGCGATCGCCCTCCAAATGATAATAAGGATTGCGCAGATTAGCAGTATCCGTCACCATCATGGCCCGATATCCCGCGTCCCAAAACGGCGCATGATCACTGCGGCGTGTGTCGGGCACAAGATGACCCCGAAACCCTGCGGGTAGCCATTCGCAGGGGGTTCCCGCTTTACGGATTTGGCGACTGAGCCGCCACAAATCCGGCATTGTCCAAACATTACCAACCAGTGCAATAAAGTTGCCTTTAGCCGGATAAAAATGCTTTAGAAAAGCAGGATAAGTTTGTGTTTGAGCGGTGTAACCCAGCATTTCTAAACTGAGCATTAACCGCAATTGTTGATGTTGCGCTTTGAGCCATTGGGCGTAGGCATGGCTACCGAGAAGCCCATATTCTTCCATATCAAACGCCACAAATCGCAGGGGAGAGCGGGGTGGCGTATCGCTAAAATAGCGAGCTAATGCGAGTAGAACCGCAACCCCAGTGGCATTATCATCCGCTCCCGGTGTTCCAGGAACAGCATCGTAATGGGCACCGATTAAGATGGGCGATCGCTGTTTTAGGTTATTGGACTGGGGGCACAGATCTAAAATTAAATTTTCGTGCGTCATCCCCCTAACATCAAATGAATGCACTTGCACAATACCCAATTGCCCCAATTGTGCGCGAATATATTCCCGGACAAAAAAATGCCCCGCTTGGGCAAAGTATGGGTCACGTGGCCGAGCAATTTGCTGTAGATCCCGTTCTAATTTGGGTTTGAAATGAGCTGTTGACATGAGTCGGTTGCGTTTTCCCTTGTCTGTTCAGTGAATACCTTGTTTCACTGATCAAAAAGCCGTAAATTCTTAACTTTCCTCATCTAACAGCCAAATTCCTGAAGCGATTTTTATCTGATTAATGGACAAGTCCATGCCCTGTTGCAACCCCATCACCAAAACTGCGATCGTCTCGACCAGCTTTGGGTCGTAGCGAGTTCCAGCTTGAGCTTGACAGTCGCTCAAGGCTTGGGCAATGGGATTATCATGATTTTGCGATTGATAAACATGGACTTGATTTTGAAAATCAACCACTAATCCCAAAATCCGTGATTCCAGGGGAATATCATCGTAGGCCAGTGCATCGGGCAGCCCAGTGCCATCCCACCATTCCCGCTGGTGCACAATCACGTTAGTGATTGCTTGGAGTTGAGGCATCACCCGCAACACTTGGGCATTGGGCAGTAGGCCTTTCTGCGCTAACACTTCTTGCTGTGTCGGCGTTTGGGATGAGGTTGCGGTATGGGTTGTCCCTAAGGGCCCAAGGCGATGGAGCAGGCTGGCTAACCGTAGCCGTTTGACCTGCCAAGCGGGTAAATCCAACAGTTGTGCCATGGCTTCGGCTAGGGTTGCCACTTCGGCCGCCGCATTGGGGTTGTGGGTATCGGCTTGGTCAATTAGCTCCGCCATGCGCAGCAAGGCTTGTAACTCGTTCGAGCGCAGATTATCAGCCAGAAAATCAATCAGCGCGATCGGCTGTTCATGGAGGCGTTGGAGCGATCGCACCACCTGCGTCACCACTGTATTGAGGTCATCGCGGGGATGTTGGCTGGTTTGTTCGGTGCAAGTGGCCAATTGTGTTGTGAGTTGGGTAGCCAGGGCATCATCATAAGTCTGGACATGGGCGATCGCCAGCTCAGCCATCTCCGTTACCAGTTCAGGCTCAAATGTCCAAAAGCCATAAAATTTCCGTTCGAGATCAGCGGTGGGTTGCCCTGCGGCTCCATAATCAGCCGCTGTCAGCTCTTGGCAGAGTACCATCGCGCTATAGGTGGGCGAGAGAATAATCAAATGCCATTCTTGCCCAACTGGATCATCGGGGTTTAGCGCAATCAGGGAAACATTCTCGCGTCTGGAGGTAGGGTGGTCGGCAAAGCCTGCATCTGGGTTGGCCAGGATCGTAATATGGCGGGCACGGGGGGCAATCTCACCGTAACGATCGGCTTCTTGGAGATACCATTTACCCCGCTGAAAGGCAGTGAGCATCAAAGGGGGTTGGTCGGCTTGGAGCACAAAGTCTTCCAGAGCATGACAGAGGGCGACTAATGTGTTTTTGTAATAAACCCCAAGGTTGATGGGCTGACTGTTGTGGTGATGGCGATCGACAAGTTGTTGCAGCAGGGAACCGGAAAGCATAGGGGAAGGACGAACAGGCAGGGTCAGAATATTATTGCTTAGTATAGGCTGCTGTTTGAAGCAATGAACACCCTAGGCTTCCTATTTATCAACTCAAGCCAAATTTTTGACGATGATGTTTGATGTTTTTAGAATATCAGTTTTTGCTTTATCGATGTGTTGCGAATGCCCTCACTTTTTCTCTCAAGTTTACAGTTGGCTTCTATGGCTTTTAGGGCTGAATGCACTATCTATTTCTCCATGTCGCTGATCGGGTTTCAAGAAAAAACAGCAATAGTGAGACCTTAAATGCATTTATAGCAGATCTTCACAGAGAAAATTTTATTAGATGGGTTTCGGAGAGAATGCTTTAAGTCAATTTTCCTTAAAATATTTTCGGTTATGGATATAAAGCTATTATTGTTTTGCAAGCATTTGTATCATCAAGCGTCTTCTTTTCTCCCTAACTCTTCAAGATTCACTCAGAGAACCTCTCGCAAACCGTTGACTTCATGAGCAATTTCTAAGATTGACAAAGTCAAGAGGTTAATCTCTATTATTTTTTTGCTGATCGAGTTGTATCTGAATCAAATCAAGCTGTTTTAATGCAGCTTGGGCTTCTTCATAGAGGCGCAGATTTTCTTTGATCAGTTTATCTTTAGTTTGTTCTGATTTCTTTCGAGATATTTGAAGTTTATGTGCTCTCGATTGAAGTTCATCGATCATCTTTTTGAAAACTCGGATAAGATATCCTAGTTCATCTTGACGCTGAGCTAGTTGCTTTAAATCAGACTCTTCCATTAATCTAGATATTTTTTCAAATGAGTCATTTTCTATAATAGAATGAGAGAGAACTGTCAGCTTCTTGAGTGGTTGAGTAATTCTAATTCCAAATAAATACTTAATCAGTAAAATCGACAATAATGTAACTCCCACGGAAATATATCCTAAGAGCCTGACTCGCTTGCGTTTTAGCATGTAAATTTGATCAGCGGGAACATATACAGTTTGAGCCGCAACAATTTCACCCACTTGCCAGCCAAAGCCATTCTGATCACCATAGTCTCGGATTAGGTTGGCGGGAGCAGATTCTGGATTGCCATGACATTGTAAACAACTAACATCATTAACTTTTAGAGGTCGGGAAATGTAAAAAGCGTTGCTTTGATTCTGGGTAATAAAACCTGAAACCTCACGATCTCGATTAGGATTTTTACGGAATTCTTGTAGCAGATCGGATTCAAAATAATTTGCTTTGTCTTTGGGATTGGTCGGATTTAATGCTGCTTCTTTATAAGCAAAGTCTACATATTTTGGCAACTCTTTGAACCGACTGAATACTTGAGTAGCTGCAAAAGATGGCACTGATTCTCTCATAAATTTGTCGGTTGTCTCAACCTCATCTTGAAGCAAGGACTGAATATTCTCAGTCGTATAGTTTCTGACTGAATTCAATGTATCCATTAATATTGTTGCCCTTTGCGTAATTTCGGTTTGAGCTTGTTGACTCAATAGATATGAAGAGCCAAAATTGACCAGTAATAAAACCACGAAGAAAACCAAGGCAATGAGAATAGTAAATTGGCTCTCTAAACTTTTTTTTATTTGTTTCATTGATCAATCTCCTTCCTGAAGGATTGAAGTGAGCTGAAAAGGTTTCGCTTGTCACTTCACTACTCAATAGCGCTTCACTGTGCTTAGAGTCAGAACTGAATGTAAAAGAAACAACTAAACGCTCAATGAAGTCAGAGTCTTAGGGCGTCAAGAGAGTAGTTGAGGATGCTGCTTACTAAAGCTCTTCTATTACTTGCCAATAGTATCAAAACTATCAGAAGAATTCTTAATCTAGACTGAATAAAAATCGGCAACATCCTGAATCGAGAATTCTGCTTGAATAGAATCACAATTGCTCAGCCCAAGAATCTGAATACATCTATTGGGGGAGTAATACAAAAAATGGAAAAGAAGCAGTAATAGCACATCTAAGACCAAAGTAAAAATACTGACTACATATAAAATCTGCCTCTCAGTACCAGACTTTTCCCTTTGGAGGCGCTACGCGTAGTCAAAGCCAGCCCTTGGGCTTACGACTCCGCTCAGTCCTCACTTTTTGATTTGTAGCACTAACTCATAGACTGGGTATAACTCACATAATCAGCAAGGAGCTAAAATATGTCGGTGCCAAGACTTGAAGATTGATTATGGATAGTAGTCTTAAACCTTTGGTAACTGGATGGTGAATTCGGTGCCGTTGCCTGGTTCTGACCAAACAGTGAGATGGCCTTGATGGGTTTCTGTAATGATTTTATAGGCGATCGCCAACCCCATCTCTGTGCCTTTCCCAACGGGTTTAGTTGTGAATAAGTAGTCAAAAATTCGGGCTAAGGTTTCCTCGGACATACCTGGCCCATTATCTCGAATTTTAATCATCACTATTTCATCCTCTTGTTCTGTAGTAATCCAAATATAATTTGGCTCATCCTCTAGCATTTGCCATGTTTGATTTTGACTTGCCTCCTCAAGGGCATCAATCGCATTGGCTAAAATATTCATAAATACTTGATTGAGCTGACTCGGAAAGCATGAAATTTTCTCAACATCACTATAATGAAAAATTACTTTAATGGCAGGACGTTTTGAGTTAGCTTTCAAGCGATGTTTAAGAATGAGTAATGTGCTATCCAAACCTTCATGCAGATTGAACCACTCCTTGGACTGTTGATCCAGTCGTGAGAAATTCCTGAGACTACTCGTCAGCTTTTGAATACGTTCACAGCCAAGCTGCATAGAGCGAATCATATTGGGTAAATCCTGGAGAAGATAGTCCAAATCAATTTCCTCAGCATAGTCTTCAATCCTCGCTTGAGGACTATTATTTTGTTGCAAAGTATAGTACTCACGAATTTCACTGAGGGAGGTCTCTAATTCTTCAAGATTACCAGAGAGAAATCCCAATGGATTGTTGATTTCATGGGCAACGCCCGAGAGTAAGTTGCCGACAGTTGCCATTTTTTCTTGCTGAATAAGTTGCATGTGAGCTGACTTCAGTTGCTCTAATGTGGCTTGGGCTTCTTCATAGAGGTGTAAATTCTCTCTGAGCAGCTTTTCTTTTACCTTTGTTTGCGCTTCTGCATTTTTTCGAGACGTTTGGAGTTGTTGGGCTCTCGATTGAAGTTCATGGATCATCCTCTTAAAAACTAGAAAGAGATATCCCGGCTCATCTTGACGTCGAGCTAGGGGTTTTAAATCAGTAGCCTCCATCAATCGAGAAATCTGTTCAAAGGAAGTGTTTTCTATAATAGAACGAGCAAGATAGGTGAGTCTTTTGAGAGGTTGAGTAACTCTGACCTTGAACAAATATTTTATCAATAAAATGGATAATAATGTAGCTCCAACTGAGATGCAGATTAAGAGCTTAACTCGTTCCCGTCTGACCATATAAATTTGACCAGCCGGCACATAAACAGTTTGGGCTGCAACAATTTCACCCAGTTGCCAGTTAAAACCATTCTCTCTGCCATAATCTCGAATGAGGCTAGCTGGAGCCGATTCTGGACGTCCATGGCATTGTAAACAGCTAATATCATTGACTTTGAGAGGCCGAGAAATATAGAAGAGTGTTTTACTATCCTGCTCAATAAAACCAGAAACTTCTTGATTCTGTTTGGGATACTGACGAAATGCTTGTAATAATTCAGACTCAAATGTATTTGCTCTATCTTTTATAATTGTTGGATTTGTCGCTGCTTCTTTATACAAGAAATCTGTATATTGAGGTAAATCCTTGAACTTTTCAAATACTTGATTTGCAGAAAAAGATGGTACCGATTCTCTAATGAAAATCTCAGATGTTTCAAGATCCTTGGTTAGTAGGGAACGAATGTTTTCGGATGTATAGAGCCTGACTGAACTTAATGTATCCATTAGCATCGTTGCTCTTTGGGTTATTTCAGTCTGAACTTGTTGACTCAATAGATATGAAGAGCCAAGATTCACAAGTAATAAAACAACGAAGAAAATCAAGACCAGAAGAACGGTAAATTGACTTTCTAAGCTTTTCCGGATTTGTCGCATAGATCAACTTTTTGCTGAGAGGCACTGAGAAGGTGAAGAGGCTGACCTTGTTGGTGGGAATATAAGGTAAAGCCCGGAAAGCTGATTCTGCGAGGAGTTGCTTGATGTTGCCTGGTGTTGTTTTTGGGGGAAATAGTAGAGCACAATGCTCAGAATAGTAAGCAATGCCTCGCCAGCAATTATTGTCACTTTACTCATCAATACAGTCTTCTCAGCAATTAGAGCCAGATCTGGATGCAGGCGAAAATTGCTGAACGTCAAGTAAAGCCAAGGCTATGGATATCAGGTTTGGAGTTTAGGTGTATACCTTGTTATTCCCTGATCTCATCCATCAATAATTATTGAAAATATCCTTAATTTAAGCTGAGGAATTAGAGGCTATCTTCCGCTAGACTTCAAACGCTTGCAATGACTGGCTTACAGCCTCTTTCCCTGGTTTTGGAAGTTGAATACTCGATCGCTGGCCTTGTATGAATTCGGGGTTAACTGGTAACTGAATCCAAACACAACTGCTGATATTTAGGGCCAAACGACTCGTTTTGCGCCCGCGATCGCACTTTGAGAGGAATGCAGAATCTGGTGCAATAGCGCCGCCCCATCCATAAATCAGGGAGCAGGGCGGCTGAAATAGCTGTTCGCATCCACAACCCAAGCATTTTGACTTTGCCTAGCACAGAGTGCTCTGAACTCAGGCAGGAAGACGCATCCATGACTGATGGCGACCAATTGGGAGTGCGGCATTAAGACCCCGACCCGACAATCTCAGTGAGCGTAACGATGCTCATGGGGTACTGTAGGTCGGGAAATCGGTATATCCTGCGCTTCCACCTGGGGTATACCAGGTAGCGACATCAGCTTCTGGGCTGAGGGGCCAACCGTTGGCAAACCGCTCCACTAAATCAGGATTGCTGATAAAGGGGCGGCCAAAGGCAATCAGGTCGGCGTGACCCGCCGCGATCGCGCTCTCAGCCGTCTCTTGGGTATAACCACAATTACCGATCAGCGGCCCACTGAAAACCTGGCGAAATTCCGCTAATGTCATGGGTTCTCCCAACTCATGAAACCCAAAAGCGAGCCCATCCATCACATGCAGGTAGGCAAGGTCAAAGCGATCGAGTTGCTGAGCGGCTGTGGTGAACTGCTCTCGATAGTCGGGCGATCCCATATCGTTAAAGGCTCCATTGGGAGAGAGGCGCACCCCCACTCGATTCGCAGGGAAAACCGCTGTCACGGCTTCGAGGATCTCCAGCAACAGCCGACAGCGATTCTCAACACTTCCCCCATAAGCATCGGTGCGCTGGTTGGTTTTGGACTGCATAAACGTATCCAGCAGATAACCATTGGCCGAATGCACCTCAATGCCATCAAAACCGACGGCTTGCGCCCGTTCCGCTGCTCGACGATAGTCGGCAATGATACCCGGAATTTCTTCTGTCCCGAGGGCGCGGGGCGTTTCGTGGGGTTCTTTGCCCTTGGGGGTGTGAATATAGTCCTCGTTGATTTTGATCGCGGAAGGGGCCACCGCAGACTCTCCGTTATGGAAGCTGCTATGGGAGGCGCGGCCGCAATGCCAGAGTTGCAAAAAGATTGGACTGCCCTGTTCATGGACGGCATCCACTACAAGCTTCCAGCCCTCGACCATTGCATCACTGTAAATGCCGGGGGATTCGTTCCAGCCGTTAGCCTGCTCGGAAATCGTTGTGGCTTCGGTGATAATCAGTCCAGCTCCAGCGCGTTGGGCATAATAGTCTGCCATAAGCGCATTAGGGATTCGTTCAGCTCCAGCGCGAGCGCGGGTCATGGGGGCAAGGGCAACTCGGTTCGTTAACGCCAAACCTTTGAGATTAAGGGGTTCGAGGAGTTTTGCTGTGGTCATATCGTGTGAGCGAAATAGGCAAGAGCAATGCGTTGAGATGTGCTATTGCCTATGGTGACTTATTTATGGATGGATTGGGGATGATTTCTTGCTAGAAACTGAATCATTGCTTGATGCACTTCCATCTTTGCAAACATAGTATCGACCATATTCAGCGTAAAGCGGAAGACTCGGCGCGATCGCTTCCCATGCTCCAGGTCATAAATCATACCAAATCCGGATAGTATAGGGAGTCTTGATATAGTTAGAGAAAAATGGGAAGAACAGTAACGTTAGAACCGCATCTGTCAAGCGAAGAAATAGAAAAGCAATATAAGCAGAGTAAAGACCCAGT
>JAAHHN010000087.1 GCA_010672165.1 Spirulina sp. SIO3F2
TGGGGCGATCGCAAATCTCTGCCAATTTATTATTTCTAGGGATGAACACAGACAAGCGATGTAGACTTTGCCATGATTGAGGATATGCGATCGCCTCGCCAATCTTTGTACCTATTCCCCAACTCCAGATCCCCAAACCCTTTGTAAAAGGTAGAGTTGGCAACCCCAGCGGGACTACTCCGCTACAGCAGGGATTGACACCTAGCACAGTGGACAAGTATCCCACTAAATCACCAGTAACCCTGTCGTTGGCAAAACCAAAGCCGAACTGGTGTTGGCACTACTACACGACTGAGTCTAAATTATTCACAAAAGATTGCGATCGCCCAAACGCTTCAGACCGTAGCCTGTACAATCGGGTTTGGCGTATGACGCGGTTTTAAAGAACATCGAAGAAAAACATTTATGACCAGTAATGCAGAATTAATTCCGGTCGTGGTCAACGGGGCCGGGGGCAAGATGGGACGTGAGGTAATCAAAGCCGTATCCCAGGCCGAAGATTTGTTTTTGATTGGGGCGGTGGACAGTAACCCTGACCTGCTCGGTCAAGATGTGGGAGTCATCGCAGGCTGCGGTGAACTGGAAGTGCCGATTGTCAATGATCTGCAAAGTATTCTGGTTCTGGCAACCCAAGAAAAGATCCAGGGCGTGATGGTGGACTTTACCCATCCGGATGGGGTGTATGAAAATGTCCGCAGTGCGATCGCCTACGGGGTGCGCCCCGTGGTGGGCACAACGGGCTTAACCCCAGAACAAATTGAGGAGTTGCGGGAGTTTGCCGAAAAAGCCAGCACGGGCGCATTGGTGATTCCCAACTTTGCGATCGGCGTTATCTTAATGCAGCAGGCTGCCCTCCAAGCGGCGAAATACTTTGACCATGTCGAGATTATTGAGCTGCACCACAACCAAAAAGCTGATGCTCCCAGCGGCACAGCGGTGAAGACTGCCGAGATGTTGGCGGAATTGGGGAAATCCTTTAATCCGCAGCAAGTGAAGGAAACCGAGGCGATCGCTGGTGCCCGAGGTGCGATGGCAGCAGAGAATATTCGCATTCATAGTGTGCGCCTGCCCGGTTATATCGCCCATCAAGAAATGATTTTTGGTTCGCCTGGCCAAATTTATACCCTGCGTCACGACACCAGCGATCGGGCCTGCTTTATGCCCGGAGTGCTCTTGTCTATCCGCAAGGTGACGGAACTCAAAACCTTGATCTATGGTTTAGAGAAGATTCTTTAGCACAGCTTGTTTGTTTCTCTAATGCTCATTCCTCTCACCCGCGAGAAATTTGAACAACTCATCCCGGTGGTGGCCACCTATGCCCAATACAGTGCCGTCCAAGGCGGCGTTCCAGAATTTTTACAGCGGGTGATCATTTCAGTCCTCGGTGTTGTGGTTGTCCTCATCATCAATGTGCTTTTTGGTGGAGCCGTACCCGGGGCAGAGCTGGTGATGGGGATCATCATGTTCTTTTATTGGCTATGGTCGCCAGTTTGGGTCGCTAGCCTCCGTAACTCGAAATATCGCCGCTGGCGCTATAGCGGTTTTTGGCGCGGCCGAGTGCTGGATGTCTTTATCTCTGAGGATCTGATCCGCGAAGACGAAAGCTTTAATCGGCGGGGCGAGTTGGTGATTGTGGAAAATCGAGAGCGACGAATCAATGTGGAGATTGGCGATCGCTCCGGATTTCGCACCATTGTCAAAGCGCCTCTGCAAAAAGTGCATAAGCTTTTAGCCCCCGGTCAGATCGCTGAATGTGTGGTGATGTCCAACCAACCAGACTTGAGCGCGATCGAAGCGGTGAGTGATCTCTATGTGCCCAGTCAAAACCTCTGGGTAGGGGACTATCCCTGTTTGCGGCGGGACTTCTTTGAAGCAGTCAGTGAAGAATTGGCGCAGGACTCCCCTCGACCCCAAAAAACACCACGATCGCGGCGAGCCCCCCCGGAACCCCGCTATAATCCCCGCCTCGCCGATCGTCCGCCCCGTCGTCGCCCGCCCCGACCCCGCCGTCGTTATTGAAGCTTTACTATATATTTTTACTGACTCGACTTATGGCTTTTGTAACTTCTCCCCTACATTTAGGTGTACTCCTACCCACAGAATCGCTCCCTACAATCTATGTCGGCATTCTCTTAGTTCTACTGTCAGGCGTTGCAATTTTTATCTTCCAGCAAATTTTCCGCACCCGTCGCCAAGAAACCCGCTTCGGTAAGCTCCAGAAGAAGCTTCAGCAAGAAAAGGGAACGGCCCAAGAATATTACGAAATGGGAAGTCTCTACCTCGATAAAAAGCTGTATGTCCAAGCCGTCCAGATCTTCCAGAGAGCCTTGAAGTTCTCTGAAAAAGAAGGGGTCGAACCGGAAAATACAGCTCTGATTTACAATGCGCTAGGCTTCACCTATTTCAAGCAAGAGCAATATGACATTGCGATCCGCAATTACAAGGAGGCGATTAAACGCTATCCCGGCTATGCGATCGCCCTCAATAACCTCGGCAATGTCTACGAGAAAAAACAGCTCACTAGCCAAGCGCTCGAAGCCTATGAAACCACGCTGGAGAATGACCCCAAAAATACAGTGGCAAAACGGCGAGTTGAAGCTCTCCGCAAACGCTTGGTGACATCTTAAACTCAGCTTCTTAAGACATCTGGTGATTTTCTCTCACCTCACCAAAACCCAAGCCTAGGATAGGGGCAATATTTCACGCAGTCTTCCCCTGAATCGGCATATGGCCAAGAAAAAAGAGACCATACCCAGTTCGCTGCTCACCTTGACCATCGGCATTGCGGTGGCGGCTTTCAGCGTTTGGTATGGGCAGAATAACCACTTACTCCCGGAGCAGCTCTCTAGCCAAGCTCCCCTGGTGGATGATCTCTTTAACATCATGCTGTGCATTGCCACAGCTTTGTTTTTGTTGGTTGAAGGCACGATTATCTACACCTTGATCCGGTTTCGCCATCGACCTGGTGATGAAACCGACGGCGAATATATAGAAGGAAACTTCTCCCTCGAAGTCTTCTGGACAGCAATCCCCACTTTTATTGTGATCGTGCTGGGCATCTACGGTGTCCAGGTTTACAACCAGATGGGTGGGTTTGATACGGTGGGCCAAGTGGCACATCACCACCATCAACATCAAGTACAACTGGCGAGCTTACCCGCCGATGAGAGTAATCCGATGCTTCTCGCCGAGCGCCCGGAATACGGTGTGGGTGCGACCCCTGTAGAAGGGTTGACGCCACCTGATCTGGAAGTGGATGTTCTGGGGATGCAATATGCCTGGATCTTTACCTATCCCAGTTTGGGCATTACATCCGGTGAGCTGCATGTGCCGATGGGGCAGGATATCAAACTCAATATCACCGCCCAGGATGTGCTCCATGCTTTTTGGTTACCGCAATTCCGCCTCAAGCAAGATGCAATTCCGGGACAACCGACTCAGTTACGGTTTGTTGCGACTAAGTCAGGGCATTATCCCATTGTCTGTGCTGAGCTTTGTGGGGCCTATCACGGCGGCATGCGCTCCGAGATTGTGGTTCATGAGCCGGATGAGTTTGTCACCTGGATTAGTGAAAACCAAGTGGCACAAAACCCTGATTTAGAACAGGCGGTTGCGTTGCGCACAGATGGCGATCGCCTCCAGGACTACACCACACAAATGGGCCTTGATGCCACTACAGTTCAAGCAGCGTTGAAACAGCCTTAAGGATTGCACGTTTCTAAACCATAACCATTGCGCTCTCTGTAACAGAATCATCATTCCCCCTCTAAACAGCCCAGTCCTTGATCTGTGGGCAATGCCCACCCTACGCGACACAACTCGATTCCTGAACTTGCGAACTGAATTAGATTAATGACCTCAGCACAACTCCCTTTAGAATCTCCCCCAGCCACGCCGCCTCCTTCAGGACACCACAACCATCCTGAAAAATGGGAATGGTATCACTATTTTCTCTACAATGTTGACCATAAGGTCATTGGGATTCAATACCTCGTCACCGCATTTTTCTTTTATCTGGTTGCGGGTTTGATGGCCTTGTTTATGCGGGCTGAACTGGCAACCCCAAACCCCGATGTGCTTGACCCGAATGTCTACAATACGCTGCTGACGAATCACGGCACGATGATGATCTTCTTTTGGGTCGTCCCAGCTGCAATTGGTGGATTTGGCAACTATCTGGTTCCCCTGATGATTGGGGCTAAAGATATGGCGTTCCCGAATCTGAATGCGATCGCCTTCTGGCTCAACCCGATCGCTGGCATCTTTATCGGAATTAGCTTCTATTTTGGCGGGGCGCAGGCGGGTTGGACCTCCTATCCCCCCTTGAGCTTAGTGACCAACAATCTAGGGCAGAGCTTTTGGATTTTGACGCTCATTACGGTGGGAACCTCTTCCATTTTGGGAGCATTAAACTTCCTCGTCACAATCTACAAGCTCAAGATCCCAGATATGCGTTGGGATGAATTGCCCTTATTTTGTTGGGCAATGGTTGCCACTTCACTTTTGGCACTCTTTTCTACTCCTGTGCTTGCCATTGGCCTGATTCTGCTCTTTTTTGACATTAACTTTGGCACAGGCTTCTTTCGCCCGGAAATGGGTGGTGATGTAGTGGTCTATCAGCACCTCTTTTGGTTTTACTCCCACCCAGCGGTGTATTTGATGATCTTGCCCATTTTTGGGGTTATGTCTGAGATTGTCTCAACCCATTCCCGCAAACCGATTTTTGGCTATAAAGCGATCGCCTATTCCAGCTTGGCCATTTGCCTGGTGGGTTTGGTGGTTTGGGTGCATCATATGTTCACTAGTGGTACCCCTGCTTGGATGCGTATGTTCTTCTCGATCGCCACATTGATCGTAGCGGTTCCGACAGGCGTCAAGGTCTTTAGCTGGGTGGCCACCCTCTGGGGCGGCAAAATTCGCTTGGTTACACCTTTGCTATTTGCAGTGGGTTTGTTGGCGATGTTTGTGTTTGGGGGCTTGAGTGGCGTTACCCTGGGAACCCCTGCCTTTGATCTCCACGCCCACGATACCTACTATGTGGTGGGTCATTTCCACTACGTGCTCTTTGGCGGCTCGGTATTTGGTTTATACGGGGCGATTTACCATTGGTTCCCCAAAATCACAGGGCATATGTATAACGAGACTCTCGGACGTATTCACTTTGGTCTGACCTTTATCGGCACGAACCTAACCTTCTTGCCGATGCATAATTTGGGTTTAGCGGGTATGCCCCGCCGAGTGGCACTCTACGACCCCCAATTTGAGGATCTCAATAAGCTCTGCACCTATGGCTCGATGATTTTGGGGGTCTCAATCCTACCGTTTTTAATCAATATGATCTGGAGTTGGGGCTGGGGTGAACCCGCCCCCCGTAACCCTTGGCGAGCGCTCACTTTGGAGTGGCAGACCACTTCCCCGCCTGCGATCGAAAACTTCGATGAAGATCCGATTGTTTGGGCTGGCCCCTACGACTATGGGATTGATACCCAAAGCTTTGAAGAGGAGGAACTCTCTGTTGATGAAATGCTCGCTGAAGTGGGTCAAGAGATGAAATAGCCCTTGATAATTGTGAATGAGCAGTTCTAGTCAGCAGTGAAAGATGCCTGTGCTACGGACGTTAAAGCCGAAGAATCGTAGCGCAGGTGTCCCATCTGCCAAACCCACTAATCCAGAAAAAAACCAAGATTCAATACTGTCATCTCGTTTTTCGGAGGAATACCCCATCCTATGACTGCAATTGATGTTAATGACAATACGCTCAATCCCAGCACAGCTACAACTGCGGCGGCTGCCCATCATGAAGAACACGAGGATTATCGCCTGTTGGGGTTAATGATTTTCTTGGCCTCAGAATCTTTGATGTTTATTGGTTTGTTTGTGTCTTATCTGATCTATCGCGGGGCCGCTGCAGCCTGGCCGCCCGAGGAGACCGAAGTTGAACTTTTGCTCCCTGCAATTAACACAATCATTCTGGTTTCCAGTAGCTTTGTCATTCACATGGGCGATGTGGCGATCAAGAAAAATAATGTCAAAGAAATGCGGGCATGGTATCTGGGCACCATCCTGATGGGATTAATTTTCTTGGGCGGGCAGGTGTATGAATACCTCTCTCTCGGATACGGTCTGGGGACTAATGTCTTTTCGAGCTGCTTTTACGTGATGACAGGCTTTCATGGACTGCACGTTTTTGTGGGCGTACTGCTGATGTTGGGGGTATTGTGGCGATCGCGCCGTCCTGGCCACTACCATGCCACCAAACACACGGGTGTCGAAATGACAGAAATTTACTGGCATTTTGTGGATGTGATTTGGATTATTCTATTCCTATTGCTCTACATCCTGACGTTGTTCTAGGGGCTATTGTCGGGTAGAGGGTAAGCGCTTACAATGACTGCCTTACAGTTCCTTTGCCTGTTGTTTGGGTCGGGCGCTCTATTGCTTGTCCCATAATACTTCTGTTTGTAAAGGACGATGCGCCCTAATCGCATTGGTCAAACAATCAGGTTCAATTTCCGTAACTCGACTCGACAGATTGAGGTAACATAGTCGCTTGAGCGATCGCTCGCTTAGAATAAAGCAATCGGTTGGGGACTGTACCATTCTCTCCCCAGAGACTCAGATGGTCAGAATGGAGATAACCAGAATAAAATTAAACTTCATCCTGACCTTGATTCCAAACCGATGCAAGGTAAAACTAAGAGGAGTTCATTCCTGAGCTGGCAGCACAATCGCTTGCAATTTTTGGCCGCAGCATTTGCATTGAGTCATTGTTGCGCAAGATTCTGTGCCATGCCCTTCCTGCTGATTATTGAAGCCAAACCAATTTATGTCTGAGCAACAAGAGCGATTTAAGGTTACGTTTTGGGGTGTTCGTGGTAGTATTCCATGCCCTGGGGCTGAAACAGTCCGCTACGGCGGCAACACGCCCTGTGTTGAAATGCAGGTCGGTTCAGAGCGGCTCATCTTTGATGGAGGGACAGGACTGCGGGTGTTAGGGCAATCCATGATGTCCCAACTCCCGGTCGAAGCCAATTTCTTTTTCACCCATACCCATTGGGATCATATCCAAGGGTTCCCCTTCTTTACCCCAGCCTTCATCCCTGGCAATCGCTTTAATATCTATGGGGCGATCGCGCCCAATGGTGCCACTATCAAGCAGCGACATCATGACCAGATGCTCCACCCCAATTTTCCGGTGCCACTCCAGATCATGCAGGCTGATCTAAAGTTTCATAACCTCACCATTGGCGGTAAAAACTATATTGGCGACGTGGTGATTGAGAATGCGAAGCTCAACCATCCTGGTGAAGCGGTGGGTTATCGAGTTTCTTGGCGAGGTGTATCCGTGGCTTACATCACTGACACTGAGCATTTCCCTGATCACCTTGATAAAAATGTTTTGCATCTCGCAGACAATGTCGATTTGCTGATTATTGATGCCTGCTACACCGATGAGGAATATCATTCGCCTGTAGCCAGTAAAAAGGGTTGGGGCCATTCCACTTGGCAAGAATGTGTCAAGGTTGCTAAAGCAGCGAATGTGAAATCAATGGCACTGTTCCATCACGATCCCCTCCATACTGATGAATTTTTGGATGATGTCTTAGTTCAGGTGCAAGCAGTTTATCCCCAAGGACAAATGGCGATTGAGGGTACCAGTATTGAGTTTCTCCCTGTAGAGTCCCAGTCCTCTTCATTCGCCTAGTACAGAACGGCAGAAATAAGCCATCTATTCAAAATTCACAGAATGTCTGTTGTACAAGCACTTTGAACTCTGAACTTTGAACTCTGAACTCCGCCTCGCGGTACTAGGGTGTGTTATCAGCATTAATTCCAAAAACCTTCACAGCTTCAGTAAGAATATGCCCAACTCAATAAGTTGCTAGGATTTGTAGACCTACGTATCGCAGTGTTTTGACGGTCATATTGCTAAGTGCTCCTAGAACTCAAAATCTCATAGTGGTCTAGATTGTGTCAAAATGTAAAGCGTGTGGAAGACCCAATCATTAACTCAAGTCCTCACTCCAACGGCGATCGCGTTGGGGAATTTTGATGGGCTACACCGGGGGCATCAACAGGTCATCCGGTCAATCTTAGACATTTCGGATTCGGTGGCAACAGTCGTTACCTTTGATCCCCATCCTCATACTTTCTTCACTGGACGACAACGTCCCCTCCTCACACCACGGACGGAAAAAGTCCACCAGCTTGAAGCTCTGGGCTTAGAGCAGTTAGTCTTGCTCCCCTTTGACAAAAATCTGGCCCAGCTCAGTGCTGAGCGTTTTGTTCAGGAGATTCTACTTGAGCAATTGCAAGCCACATATATTGCTGTAGGTGCAAATTTTCACTTTGGCCAGGGCCGACGTGGTAATGCTCAAATGTTACAAACCATCGCCCAAGCTGCGGGCGTTCAGGTGGCGATCGCCCCCATAGAACAAACAGACTCAGAGCGCATTAGCAGTTCAGGAATTCGCCAGGCTCTCGATCAAGGTGAGATTACGAAAGTGAACCTCTTTTTGGGACGCTCCTATCAGCTCCAGGGAACTGTTGTTCAGGGCCAGCAATTGGGTCGTACAATTGGTTTTCCCACAGCTAATCTCCAGGTGTCTGCGGATAAGTATTTACCACGATCGGGGGTCTACCAAGTGCGGGTTCAGAGTCCACAATCACCCGGTTTGTTCCCAAAATCAGGTCAACTGGGGGTGATGAATATTGGTATGCGCCCCACAGTGAATAACACGTCTCAAACTACCATTGAAATTCACCTACTCAACTGGTCAGGCGACCTATACGGTCAAGCCTTAAGCGTGAGCCTAGAACAATTTCTGCGCCCTGAGCAAAAATTTGACTCCCTAGGCGCACTCAAAGCCCAAATTCAGCGTGATTGCGAGATCGCCCAAACAGTGGCTCTGGTTTGAAGCTAGGATGGGAAGACAGATACATCTCAACCCCTCTGATGACTGATCTCTCCATGATGCATGAGCGCATCACCCAGCTTAGAACTCATTTAGCCCAAGTTATTGTGGGTAAGGATGAGGCGGTGAGCTGGGTACTAGTTGCCCTCTTAGGTGGGGGACATGCGTTACTTGAAGATGTGCCAGGGGTGGGTAAAACGCTACTTGCCAAGACGCTGGCGCGGGCAATTAATGGCCGCTTTCAACGCATTCAATGTACCCCAGACTTATTGCCCAGTGATATCACCGGCACCAACATTTGGAACCCAAGCAGTCGAGAATTTGAATTTCTCGCCGGGCCAGTGTTTGCGAATATCTTGCTCGCTGATGAAATCAATCGCGCGACACCCCGAACCCAGTCGGCTCTGCTCGAAGTAATGGAAGAACATCAAGTCACAGTGGATGGTTCGCCCCGGACGGTGCCGTCCCCGTTTTTTGTGATTGCGACTCAAAACCCGATTGAATATCAGGGGACGTTTCCCTTGCCGGAAGCCCAGATGGATCGATTTTTACTCTCGTTAAGCTTGGGTTACCCGACTGAGAGTGAAGAACTCCTGATGCTCCAACGCCAACAGACCCAGAACGCCCAAAGCGCGATCGCAGATCTCGAACCCTGCATTAGCCCGGAAGAAGTTTTAGAACTGCAAACCCTGGCTCGCCAAGTCAAGGTTGCCCCAGAACTCCAGCGTTACATTTTACGGTTAGTCCGGGCTTCACGTACAGATGACGATATCACCCTAGGGGTTAGCCCTCGCGGCACGATCGCGCTACAGAGGGCAGTGCAAGCTTATGCTTTATTAGAGCAGCGTGACTATGCTATCCCCGATGATGTCAAAGCCCTTGCACCCCAGGTATTAGCCCATCGGCTGATTCCCAATGGGGGTAAACAAGCTCGCACCATTATTGAACGTTTACTGCATACTGTTGCTGTGGAGAGTCATGAAGCCGCTTAATCGTTATCGTCATCGCTCCTCTGGGGTGATTTTATTGTTACTGATTGTGGTGTGGAGTCTGCTGATTGCGCTGGGCTTGACATTCGCCTTGGGAGCCCAGCAGGGTGCGATCGCCAAGGGTGTTGATGTGGTACCTGAGCGGGTTCAGAACGCACAGGATGTCTATCTGGACAGTTGCACGCGTTGCCATGTACCTGTTCCTCCTGAACTGCTACCCACCCGCCGCTGGGCAGAAATTTTAGAGAATCCTGAAAGCCATTTTGGGGTGAACTTGCGGCAAAGCAATCGCAGCCTTGGCGTTCCGCCTCTTAGCAATATTGAAATTCGGCTCATGTGGGACTATGTGCAGCGGGCATCCCGGTCTTACCGAGAAGATGAGCTGTTGCCTACCCAAGTGAAAGACTCTCGCTTCTTTTGGGCCTTGCATCCCAAGGTTAAAGACGTTTGCCAAAGGGGCGCGATCGACTGCCCGAATCGTATTTCGGTACAAACCTGCGCCACCTGTCACACGGCTGCTCCCCAGTTTGATTATCGTCAGCTCACACCGGAATGGGACAATTCGCCTTGAAGTGTGTGTGGGTTTTGCCTGGAAGGGCACGGAAACTCCCCCCCTGCAACTGAAGTGAACTATTGCCGGAGGCTTTATTGAGCACTTCTCTAACCTGGCTTATTCAACAAAAAGCACCATCAGCCCTCTTTAATCACTGAGGTGAAAGACGCTCGACTGCCGGGTGAAACTTGGCTACAGTTGGACTGTGGCTGCGCACGCTCAAGAGAGATAATTATGCAAGTTGGACTTCAACCGCTCCTCAACGACATTCATATTGATGCTGGACAAACGAATACACAACGACAACTCTCGCTTGGCGTCCGGGCGATCGCAGCCCAACAAGAAGCCGATCTGCCTCTGAACCTCTGTTTAGTGCTTGATCATAGCGGCTCGATGAATGGCCGCCCTTTAAAAACCGTGAAACAAGCGGCGCTTGATTTGGTTGATCGGCTAAGCCCCAGCGATCGCCTTTCTGTCGTTGCTTTTGATCACCGTGCCAAGGTTATCGTACCCAATCAGCCTGTCGAGAATCCTGATGTGATTAAACGGCGGATTGAGCGTCTCGAACCGGATGGGGGAACCGCGATCGACAAAGGCATGCAATTGGGCATTGAAGAAGCGGGTAAAGGGAGAAAAGATGCGATTTCGCAACTGTTTGTGCTCACCGATGGCGAAAATGAACATGGCAGTAATGAGCGCTGTCTCAAGTTCTCGCAATTGGCGCTTGAGTATAACATGACGGTCAATAGCTTGGGGTTTGGCGCCCATTGGAATCAGGATGTCCTCGAACAAATCGCAGACTATGCAGGCGGCACACTGACCTATATCGAAGAGCCAGATCAGGCGCAGGCTGCCTTCCAGCAACTTCTACACCGCGCCCAATCTGTAGGGCTCACCAATGCCCATCTCTGCATTGATCTTGATTCTAATGTTCGTCTGGCTGACCTGAAACCTGTGGCTCAAGTCGCCCCTGAGACGGTAGAACTGAATGTCCAATGGGAGGGACAACGGGCGATTGTCCGCTTAGGAGATTTGATGAGTGAGGAGCGAATTGTTTTGGTCAATCTGTATCTTGCTCAACTCCCCCCGGGTAGTCACCAGATTGCTTCAGTGTCTGTGCGTTATGACGATCCCGCTTCAGGGCAAACTGACCTGCTTTCAGAAACCATCCCAGTGACGGTGGAGAGCCAAGCGAAATATCGCCCCCACACCAACCCTGCTGTATTGGGGGCAATCCTGGCGTTGGCTAAGTATCGTCAAACTCAAATTGCCGAAACTAAGCTACAGCAGGGGGATACCGCAGGGGCAGCCACGATGCTGCAAACCGCTGCCAAAACAGCACTCCAACTCGGTGATCACAGTGCGGCAACAGTCCTCCAACGTAGTGCTACGCAACTTCAGTCTGACGGCAAGCTCTCGGAAGCCGATCGCAAGAAAACCCGTATTGTCTCTAAAACTGTATTGCGCAGTGACTAAGTGCGTAACACAGTTTTAATCTATCCGTAATAACGAGTTATTGATCAGCCTGTGGCGGGCAAGATGCCCGCGCGATGGATATCGTCAAAGATGAATATGGGTTTAATGAACTATTCGTCCTGAGAATTGTTTGTGGGGAATACTCTAAAGTGAAAAATACTAACAATATGCTCTAGGAAATTGATGAAATCTGCGCCCAGCAGCCCATCCTCAGGCCGACAAACTCTCCATCCCCCCCAAACCTGGACGTGGCGCGGCCACCCAATTTGTTATCAACAAACAGGGGAACAAGGCCCAGTAGTGATATTAATTCATGGATTTGGGGCCAGTTGGGGCCATTGGCGGAAGAATTTGCCCGTGCTAGGCCAAGTAGCCCGCTGTTATGCGATCGATCTCTTGGGCTTTGGTGCATCGGCTAAACCCAAACCAAATGAGGCATTGCCCTATACCTTTGAAACCTGGGCGGCTCAAATTGCCGATTTCTGCCAAGCGGTTGCGGGAGAATCGGCATTTTTAATCGGTAATTCGATTGGGGCGATCGTGGCCATGCAAGCGGCTGTCACTAATCCCCAGCAAGTCCGGGGGGTGGCTGCCCTGAATTTTTCGTTGCGGATGCTCCATGAACGCAAGCGCTCGGCCCTGCCTTGGTATGAACAATGGGGGGCAGGCGTGATGCAACAATGTTTGCGGCAAGATTGGTTTAGTCGGTTCTTTTTCCAGCAGCTCGCCACGCCGCGTACGGTTCGTCGGGTGTTACATCAGGCGTATCAGCGGTCTGAAGCAGTTACGGATGAACTCGTTGAGCTATTGTTGAAACCTGCACGCGATCCAGGCGCAGTTGCGGTTTTTACTGCCTTCACGACTTATTCTCAAGGTCCCTTGGCAGAAGATTTGTTGCCGCAGTTGCAATGTCCAACGATCGTGCTGTGGGGCGCAGATGATCCGTGGGAGGCGATCGCCCTTGGCCGCACCATTGCTGATGTCCCCACGGTTGATGAATTTATTGAGCTGCCCGGGTTGGGTCATTGTCCCCAGGACGAAGCGCCTGAAGTGGTGAATCCCTTATTACAGCAATGGTTGACACAACATACCGCCACAAGTCTTGCTCCACTTGAATGATGGACAACTCTTGACGAAAATGGTTTTTATTCCTCCCTACCTATGACGCTTCACCTGAATAAGCAAACGAGTGCTAACCTTATGTTTCAATTACCACTGACGTAAGGCTAAGGTATCAAAACGACCGTGGGGAGAGCAACAATAATTATGCGCTTTCAACAATGATTCGGCTGCCATTTTCTCGGTTTCAGGTAGATGAATATGTTCGTATAGAACAACCCGAGGATGATATTGCTTAAAATCAATTTGTGAGAGGATCTTGTAATCAAACCCTTCCGTATCAATATGCAAGAGGTCAATAGTTTCGATCTGGTTTCTGGCGAGCAGATCAGGCATGGTTAAGCTCTCAATCTCGGCTTCGATGATGTAAGGGTCGAGATGAGCCGCATTGAGATCGGGGGGGAGATGCTTGAAGATATGCGCTCGATCAAGGGAACCGAGTTGATCAAACCACTCTGGTAATTTCTCACCTAGCTCTGCTTTAGCCGATTCAGACACATAATAAAACTTAGTAACCCCTTTTTCGGGGGCGATCGCCACATTCTCAAAAATAAAGCGATCGGATCGATAATAATTATTTTTGAGTCGTTCAAATAAGAAAGGAACAGGCTCTACAAGTAGACCACGCCATTTTGTGTTATTCATCACAATATTGTGAATTGCATCGCCTTGTAAACCGTCGTTTGAACCAATTTGAACAAAGAAAAAAGGCTCATTCGCAGTAAAGTGTTTCCAAATTGGACGATGGGTAAACGTCCGATAGACGTTGCGCAAAGGTTGATAGAGGGTTGGATATCTTTTGAGGATACGTTGGAGCGTTTTCTTCATCTTTGTTAATACAGATAAACTAATTACCTTAAGTTGATACAGCAAGCTGCAATCATATGGGGACGCAGTTCGGGACAGTCACAGGGCGAATGACCTTACAAAAATTGAAAAATCATCTGGGATTACTTACTGGGTGAGCATCAAAGCGATAAAGTGCCTCTGGCGAGTGTGACTGATTAGATTTTAGGGATTTCCTCATGATTTTCTCTACGATCAGGAAAAAAATACTCACCTACGATACAAAAGCTCAATCGATTTACAGTGCTAGGACGTGTTTAACACAATGTCTGAGATTGCGTTAGTCTGGTCCACGCAACTTATATAACATTGGGCTTCAGTGCATTGCTGTAAAGAAAATGTAAAAAGCGATCGCAGATACTCAATCTGTATCTTCTGGTCAATAGGAATAGTCCGTCTCTCGATGAACTGGAGGTAAGACAAATGTCACCTGTAGTGTTTTCGTATCTTGATATTCGGTTTTATCAGCACCAGATATAGTCTGAGTGTTGATTTCGTCAAAACTTTAATCGATTGAGAAGTCAGAGGAGAATCATAGCCAAGATGTGGGTGAATTGCGCCGTGCTTGATCAGCAGATTCAGGTTATTAGGGGAACGAATCGGCTCAAATTGTCATCCGAGATAAGGTAAAGACATTGATTCCTTCCATAAAACAAGCATGAAATTTGTATCCGTCCTGACTGCGGCGTTGCTTATCAGCCCAGCCCTTAGTGCATCAGCCCAAGCTGATGCCCCAGGTACAGCCGCAGCGTTTGTTGAACAGTATGAAAATGATTTGAGCGCGATCCCGCTGCCGAGCTGTGCGGAGCGTAGCACTGAGTTGACACGCAACGAAATTCAACTGATTGTTTTAGCCCATAATCAAGCTCGCAAAGATGCTGACACCCATGTTCCCAGTGGGACGCCAGCTTTACCCGCAGTGAGTTGGGATTGTGCTGCTGCCGAAGTTGCCCAGCAATGGGCAGATGAAACCGAAGGACGCCAAGGTCATAGCGCGAATAACTGGCGGCAACAGCAATATGGCGATCGCACAGGTTTGAGTGGTCGGGCAGCAGGCTTGGGCGAAAACCTGGGTTGGTCTGCCGCTTCAAGCCCTGATAGCGTTGATCCAGTGGTGAGCACGGTGCTGAGTTGGGATGCGGAGCGATCGCACTATAACCACAGTTCGGGAGCTTGTAATAAGGTCTGCGGCCATTACACCCAAATTATCTGGCGTGAGAGCACCAAGATTGGTTGTGGGCTCAAGCGGGACAATATTCAATTTCCTGGCATCGGCAAGGTGTGGGAGCATGGCTATTTTCTGAGTTGTACTTATCACAATGTGGGGAATATTAATGGTGATAATCCGTTAATTCAACATCCTGATTGGTATTATCAGTAGGGTTTTGTCGTGCTCTATTTAACAGGGATAAAATCGGGTATGTTGGGCGGAGAGTAGTAGCAAACAAATCAATAATCATCATATTCTAAGTAAAATCTCTTAGACCAACTTCTCACTTATCCCTCAATCCCTTCTCCCAGATTGGGAGAAGGTGAGTCACCTCTATAGTTCCTCTCCCTAGAGCGAGAAAGCAAGATACTTTAAATATATGAATATGAGCTTCTTAAGAATAAAATAGTTTAACGATCACAATTCCAATCGCTAGATATCAAGCATGTTTCTATTAATTCTTGAATGCGAGGAATCTCATTAAACTGACTCAGGCTACCGATTTTTTCCAATTCTGAAGCAATGATCATCAATGGATAATGCCCCCAACTCAACAAAGGCTTTATTTTGATCTTGCAACCATGAGTATCAGCTTCAATCATGTCATGAACAATTTTGCTTAAAGCTTCTCTGTCTTGAACCAATATCATTTTTTCATCAAGTTTATCCTGCTGAATAGACAACATCTTATGTAGACTATCTTCGATTCCCAAACAGATACTCTTGAACTTCAAGAGCTGTTCATCTTTAGATGAGGAATAATAGTCAATTTCATTGATCATTAAGTCTAAGAATGGATTGTAAGCTGCCTTTAAAAGAAGGATTTCTAGTTTGTCAGACCATATTGAGATATCAGTAATCTCATGATTCATTAGATCCACATACTTCTCCAAGTCGGATTGGAAATCAGTTGATAAATCTGGCAAATGATTCACATCACTCTCATTGATGGAGCCTGAGTTCCAGACCCCTCTGAACAAGCTCCAACCTTCTTTTATTCTTTGATGAATTTTTTCTTCAATAAACCCTTTTTCCTGATTTTTAAATAATTGTAGTATCTGAGATACAGTAAATCCATCAATTGCTTTCATTTTAAAGGCTTCCATCTTGTGAGAGCGTGAAGCAACCTGCATGTATTTGAGTGAGGGATTAATTTTTTTTGTGAAATCTTTTAGGTTTATCGCCTCTTGTTTAATCGATTGTTTTTGGAAGTCTTCTGTACCTTTTTGCTTAGTCATATCCAGTACAAGGCAAAAACTCAGCCAGCGAAGAAAAGCGCTAGGGTTATTGATAAAGTTATCTGGAAATGTATAACCAACATCAAAAAGTACGCATATAGATCGCTTCATCACTGTACTGATCACTCCTTCAGTTGATTCTATCCCTAGCTTTTGCATAATTCTTTCGATAAAGGCCAAGGACGAAGTGAATACTGCTGCCGGTTCTGCAACCAACAATGCAAGCCTCTTATAAATTGAAACATCTAGCAGACTAATACTCTCATCTCCATCCACTTTACTCAGTGCAATTTCTTTCTGACCAATTTTTTCCAAAAGCTCAGAAATACTCTTGACATCTAAATCACTATTATCACCAACTAACTGTGTCTCTATTTGAGTCCGTGCTGAAGGAGATAGTGTCAAACGAATTGGTTTTTTCTTTTCGGTCTGTCTCTTGGAATTAGGTATGGGAGTCATTTACTGTATCCTATGAGCTGTTTTTTTACTTCAATTATAGTACAATAATAGATTTGCTACTTTTGCGCATCGCCAATAGCCATATAGCCATAATAAGCACAAAACACTCTCTATTGCATAAAAATCAAGGATCTTGTAGACTTTACCTATACAGCCATTGAGCGCTCCAAAGTGCAGAGATGCTCATATATCATAGGAGAGCCTCTCAATACGAGGATAGACACATTTCATAAGCCTTGCTAAGACCAACTCAGGTCAGGTGAACTAGAATTGTGATATTTCTAAGGTCAGTTTTGCAGAGCACCGCTTGGCCATTCGATTATCCTTCTTCTGTGTGATCAGAATTAACACGCTCTACGTGGCTGTTTTGATTTGATTATGGGGATATCCCCAAGAGGAAGTTTATGTTTAACCGAGCTAATCAGGTTGTTTATCAGCGAAATGATTACGATAATCTCATCAAGCAAATCCAAACGTCACTAAATGCCCGAGGCTTTACAGTTGGTGGGCAAGTGATTACCTGCGATGGCTTGTTTGGCCCACAGACAGAAGAAGCAATCAAATATTTTCAGACTGATCATGGAGAACGAGCAACCGGAAAGGTAACGCGCAGACAACTCAGCATACTGCTTAGTGAGGAAAGTGACTCGGAGAATAGTGATCAATCACCAGAGAGGAACCCACTCCTCACCTTCTTGCAGTCAAGAAGTTGGTCAACAACTTCGGTACTTACCATCGTGCCCTTTTGCATATTGCTAGTGGTTTTTGGCTTAATCACACTAGAGTTCGATCCTGCTCAGATGTCAGTTGAGTTAAAGCCCTCTAACTCTTGTTCATCAGCCGAACATAGCTCAGTCGAATACAAATTCTTAAGACATTACTCTATTCAAGAGAATACGATTGATCATTATTAGCTACTTACTTAGCCACAAATAAATAACTTCGGACACAATCCAAGTAAGTATTGAAAGCTTGTGTGCAAGTAGTAGATTTGAAATGGAGTCTATCAATCTCCATTTTCTTCAATTCTGTGATGCTGATGTAACACATCAACTACAGGACAAGCTTTTCTTCATCCAATGCTCGTTGCCTGCAAGCAGACTCAACTCTATATTATTGTGTTTGGAACTCCGAAACATTAACGCAGGTTCCGATGGAACAAATTGATTTAGAACGCTACGCTGCAACACAACAAATCATAGATTGCCAAGGGGATTGGCTCTCACCGGGCGGAATTGACCTGCAAATCAATGGTGGCTTGGGTTTGGCATTTCCCGATCTAACCCCTGCCGATCTGCCCAAGCTCGAATCGATCGCCACTTATCTTTGGCAGCAAGGCATTGACGGCTTTTGCCCCACGATCGTCACCACCGCTGTGGAGAAAATTCAACAATCGCTGGCGGTGATCGCAGCGTCTAGCCTGCGAGACTGGCAACCCGGCCGTGCTCAAATTTTAGGGGTGCATCTCGAAGGCCCCTTTTTGAACCCAGCGAAGCGAGGCGCACATCCTAAAGACTATTTACTGCCGCTGACCTTAGGAAATGTGCAGCAGGTACTGGGAGACTATGCCGATCTAGTGAGCATTATGACCCTTGCTCCTGAAATTGCCGAATCCGCAGAGGTGATCCCCTATCTGCGCGATCGCGGCATCGTCGTTAGCCTCGGTCATTCCCTTGCCACAGCGGCAGAAGCCAACCAGGCTTTTGACCAAGGGGCAACGATGGTGACCCATGCATTTAACGCCATGCCCAGCCTCCATCACCGCAAACCGGGTTTATTGGGGGCAGCCTTGGCTCATTCAAATGTGCAATCTGGCTTCATCGCCGACGGGCAGCATGTTTGCCCCACCATGTTGCAACTATTGTTGCGTTCGGGACGATTATCGCAGGGTCTCTTTTTGGTCAGTGACGCCCTCGCTCCCATTGGTTTACCCGATGGTGTCTACCCGTGGGATAGCCGTCAAATTACAGTTACGAATGGCACTGCGCGGCTGCCGGATGGAACTCTATCGGGAACCACTTTACCCTTGCTGGTGGGGGTTGAGAACTTGGTGCGTTGGGGACTGTGTGAACTACATGAGGCGATCGCCTTGGCCACCACCAGTCCTCGCCAAGCCTTAGGTTTAGCACCGGATGCGCCCCATTCAATGTTGCAATGGCATTGGGATGAAATGTCGGCGTCGTTAAGTTGGCAACGAGTCGCACAATAAATTGCAAATTGCAATGGTTCCCGGAAGGTTTTACCCCTCCCCTGGCACAATGGGAGCTTACTTCTGCCCCTTTAATATTCTGCCTTGAACCCAAACATCATGGTTGAGATTCCCAAATCCCTAGACGAAGCCATTGTTCAATCTAAAACTGCAACCCAAACTGCTCTTGAGGCAGGGTGTCAGCGTTTGACGATTGATCTCGTCTTTCCAGAAATTGCGCTTCAGGCTCAAGCGATCGCATGGCAATATGCCCAAATGTTACTGCCAGACTATGGCATGGGTTTGAAAGTGCTCTTTGCGGATACAGGGGCTGCCTCACTGGCTCGACGGGATTGGGGTGAGATTGAATTTACCGTGAACGATTTAGGCAGTCGGTTTACGCCTGTGGAAACTAAGGTCAGCGAAACCGATGAGATTTTCCTGGTGGTGTGCCCTTCTTCGGTGGAGGTGGAGTCGGTGGAGAAACTCTGTAATATCGCCGAGGGGCGACCTGTTATTTTATTGATTCCCCAGCTTGAGAGCGTAGCCACTGTTGGGATTGGCTATGCGGCACGTCAGCTACGCGATCGCTTCCTGAGTACCCTAGAAACGGCTTACTATCTCAAACCCTTTGAAGGGGGTGTGGTGTGGCGAATTTTTCCGAGTTTGTGGCAGGTTTGGGTAGAGCAAGAAAACGATGAGGGCTACAAACTCCTAGCTGAAGAGCCTCAACGTCCAGCAGGGGAGCGATTGGAGCGGATTTTGCTGGGGGAAGCCCAAGCCACCGAGAATCCGAATTTACCTACAGCTAAACCTGGACTTTTGGGTGGTTTGCAGCGTTTGTTTGATGCGCTGAGCCAGTAACGTCGTGGTTCGAGCCGAAGCGTGGCGATACGAATGCTAGCCTGCCCTATTTAGAACATCTACCCAAAATTGCTAGAAGACCAATGCAATCCAGGGGCGGACAAGATGGCTCTGCTAGGAAGAGTTGAGTTTGTTAGATGGGTGCTGTAGCACGGTTGCCTATGCATAAATCCACTTATCTTGACTGCTGAGAATCTAAAAAAAAAGTTAGGCAAACGTAAAAAACAGGTTAAATCTGTGGAAAACTCTCGAAAAACCTGTGGAAATGCTAACTCCTCTGTGGAAAAGTGCGCTGATCGGGTTCATCTCCCCGCCATCGCACTACCCACTGCTGAAATAAAATTCAATCCTTTTGAACATCCTCAGACTGTTCTATTCTCAAGTGAATCTTGTTGCTCAATGCTCTGGGGTTGAGTTAAATAGTGAGGGCAGAGTTCTTTGGCGTAATGGGTGCAAACCCAGTTACTGCCCCAGCCTTTTGAGAGCACTTCATGTATCAAATATCGCTGCATTGGTTCACTGACTTGATCAAAAGTTGGTTCAATCCAGATAGTCCCATTCCCCACCCCACCGAAATTTCCCCTCTGACCAGCGATGACTACGAAGCCCTGCTGGTTCAAATTACCGAGGGGGTCGCGCACGGGTGGCAGCAAGCCCAACTGTGGGAGCGTTTGGACATTCGGCGGCATGATCCCTGGTTTGCAGCTTGGTTGCAGCGCTATGGTAAAACGCTGCTGCGCCAACAGCCCGACCAAATTAATCGAGAATTCGCCCAACGCTTAATTCATTTGGGTGTTATTGGGTGTGGTGATTTGGGTGAAACCGCCCGAGGTATTGGCCAACGCCTCCTAGAAGCTAGTAACCGCGATCGCCTCCAACAAGTACCCAGTCCCCCACCCGTCGAAACATTTAGCTCCGAGAATCCCTTGGAACTCTTTGATTATGGGATGGAACTCTATCGTAAAGGTGAGCTGGAGGGCGCATTGACGCTGTGGCAAACCGCCCTAGAGCGTCAGCCCACCTTATATGAAGCCCGTAATGCCTGTGGTGTTGTTCTCTACTCTCTAGGACGTGGAACGGAAGCTATTCAAGCGTTTGACGCCATCTTAGACCAGGATGCTGAATCGATTACCGCCTGGTTTAATCGGGGTACGGTGCGTCTGGGGCAATCGGATTTGGCTGCCGCGATCACCGATTTCAACACGGCTCTCGACCTCAAACCCGACCTCTACCATGCCTACATCGCCCGGGGTAACGCATACCAACGTCAGCAACAATGGCAGCTTGCTTTGGCTGATTTTGAACAAGCGATCGCGCTCAATGCCAATGGCTATCCTGCTTACAATGCCCGAGGCCAGGTTTATAGTGCCCTGGAACGTTACGATGATGCACTAACTAGCTTCAGTGCCGCCCTTGCCATTGAACCGAACTGCGCGGAAGCGTATCACAATCGGGGTAATGTTTATTACCATTTGCACCAATGGGAGACGGCTCTCGAAGAGTTTAGTCAGGCGATTCTCATCACCCCCAATTTTTATCAGGCCTACTATAGTCGAGGCAACCTCCACCTTGAACAAGGGAAACCCAACCAAGCGGTGGCGGACTATCGAGAAGCCCTCAATCTTCGCCCTGACTACCTGCCTGCTTATAACGGTCGTGGCCTCGCCCTGAGTAGCTTGGGACAATATACTGAGGCGATCGCTGATTTTAATCATGTACTTAATCAAAATCCTCAATGTTGGCAAGCCTGGGCGAATCGAGGTTGGGCAATGTATAAAGCCCCTGAGCCCCTCGGACCACAGGTGGCTATTGGCAACTGGCAAACGGCGCTGCGAGAATTACAGAGCCAAGCGCCCCCCCCTCCCCTGGCAATTAGCACCCTCTACCGCTATCTGGGTTTAGCCTGTATCCAACAAGCTCCCCAGAGTGCGGATTTGCAAACCGTTCTCAAAGCAGCAGCACAACATTATCAAGCCGCCCTCGATGCCATTCAAGACTGCCCCGGTCTCGAAACCCACTATCTGGAATTGCTAGAACAGCTCATTGTGATTTATGCCCGACTGGGCAGTTCACTCCACGGTAAAAGTCATCTCAATATTGCCTTGATGATTCTCAATCAGTTGCTGCTGAATGCCACCACCAGCGCTCAGAAGTTGCAATTGATGAATCGCTTCCAAGGACTGTATCAGCTCAAAGTTGATCAACTGGCCCAAAGCACGAATCCGCGCCACCATGCCCAAGCCCTAGAACTAGCTGAAGAGCGCAACTCCATTCGGCTGCAAGCCTATCTAGACCCCAAATGGGACGGTCAAACTGGCCCCACCCTGACCTATCCCCAAATTCAACGATTGTTAGATACTCAAACAGCGATCGTCTATTGGCATTTGAGTCCTGCCAGCATTACCGTTTTTCTCGTCGTCCGGCATCAACCCTTACTGGTTATCACCAGCAATTATGAACAGCGTCAGGCCCTTCAACATACTTGGCAACAATGGCAACAGCATTATGAAATTGTAGATTCTACAACTTCAGACCCCACAACGGCCATCGCGGATACGCCTCAAGCCTGGCGCTCCCATTTAACAGATGTTTTCCCCAAACTCTTAAATCAGCTCGGAATTGATCCCCTACTCAGTCGCTTACCTGAAGCAATTAATCGCCTGATTTTGGTGCCCCATAAGTTACTGGTTGCTTTACCGATCGCCGCGCTGTTTGGTCCACCCTATTGCGATCGTCCCTTGGTCGTGACTCAAATTCCCGCCTTGCAATGGGCCGCCAGCTTAGAATTGACGCCGGAACTGCCGACCAGTCCAGCCGAGTCCCAGCCCCCTCTCCTGACCCTCGATAGCCCTGCTGGGCGATTACCCCATACGGAATTGGAGGTCAGTGCGATCGCTCAATTTTTCCAACATCTGCACCTCGAACACCAGGCTACTCCCCCAAGTCGGGTATTAACCCAGCTTCAACGGCCCTTTAATATCTTTCATTGTGCAGGGGAAGGTCACTTGCATTTAAATGAGCCGCTGCGCTCGGCTTTGCAGCTAGTGCAGGATACAACTTTAAATGTGAGTGATTTGCTCAAACCGACCTATAGCAGTCCACCTTTAGTTTGCCTCTCCGGTACCCACGTTGTTGGCATTGGGGGAAGTGAGCAGGGTGAATCATTTTTGGGATTACCTGCGGTTTTTTTGAGCAAGGGATCTTCCTATGTATTGGTTGCCCTATGGCCCGTGCCAGAATTCTCAACACCGCTCCTGATGTGGCAGTTTTATGCCCAACTCGCTCAGTCGATCCCGCCCGCTCAAGCCCTCGGTCAAGTCCAGGATTGGCTTCAGACCCTGACTTATGCCCAAATTCAAGAGCTGTACGCCGATTGGCAGTCCAAGCTGACCCATATTTCGCTGCGTTCTCAAGGGGATTTAGAAATTGCCCAGCGCCTTGTGCAGGAACGGGCGGAGCGTCAGGGTGCAGACCGGTGTCCTTATGAGCACCCTTACTATTGGGCTGGGTTTACGATGGTGGGCAAGGTGGATTGATCGGGTAGGCAGATTAAAACAGATGAAGCAGACTAAACCTGAGACTCCGAGCGATTGGAACTATGAAGCGGCGATCGCTGAAATCGAAGACATTATTGCCCAACTGGAATCTGGGGAGCTACCCTTGGAAACTGTCTTTGCTCAGTTTGAAGTAGCGGTGGCACAACTGAAGCAGTGCGATCGCTTTTTAAATCAAGGTCAAGAGCGGCTCGATTTATTAATTGAAACCCTAACAGACGATGATGGCTAGTACAAAACAACAGAAATAAGCCATCCATTCAAAATTCACAGAATGCCTGTTGTATAAGCACTTTGAACTCTGAACTCTGAATTCCGCCTCGCGGTACTAGAGACCTTTCAAGGCCGCTCCCGCCAAACACCCCCAACCCACCAGCAAAGCAACACCGCCAATAGGGGTGATTGCACCGAAAATTTTGATGCCCGTGAAGCTCAAGGCGTAGAGGCTACCGGAAAAGATTGCAATGCCCACGATAAAAGCGATGCCTGTGGTTGTCAGTAGGTTTGTAGATACAGTTTCCACTTGGTTCAGGAGTATGGCAACACCAAACAGCGCTAGAGCATGATACATCTGATACTTCACACCCGTTTCAAAGGTGGCTAAAGCTTTCTCGGTGAGCTGGTCTTTGAGGGCATGGGCTCCGAATGCGCCTGCGGCTACCCCTAGTCCAGCTAAGATCGCAGCGATCGCTAAAAAGATTTTCGCCATCGTGAACGTACTCCTAATCCATTGTCTCTAGGCTTATTGTAGAGGCGATCATCTGTTTGGTAGCAGGAAATATTTAAATTCCTTTAGAGACGGGGTAATACTGAGTTTTTAGTCGTTATGATGTCAGCCCACCCTTAGCAACACTCATGATTCAAAACGACATCTGGATTAAACATATGGCTGCTCAGGGAATGATCTCTCCCTTTAGTGATTCGCTTATTCGCAGAGTTGATGACTTACCCGTCATCTCCTTCGGCTTAAGTAGCTATGGCTATGATATTCGCCTCAGCCCTAAAGATTTTCGAGTTTTCCGTCACATTCCGGGCACAATTATTGACCCTAAGAATTTCAATCCGGCCAACCTTGAACCTGTACAACTGCATGAGGATAAAAACGGTCAGTTCTTTATTCTGCCCGCCCATTCCTATGGTTTAGGAGTAGCGTTAGAACAACTCCAAGTCCCAGAAAATGTCACTGTTCTGTGTATTGGTAAATCGACATATGCCAGAGCGGGCATTATTGCCAACTTGACGCCTGCTGAAGCGGGATGGCAAGGGCATTTAACCCTAGAATTTTCTAATTCTTCCAGCGCAGATTGTCGAATTTATGCTAATGAAGGCGTGGTTCAGTTGCTATTTTTTCAGGGCGATCGCTGTGAAACAAGTTACCAGGCGCGTAAAGGAAAGTATCAAAATCAACCTGAACAAGTCATTGTTTCTAAAGTTTAGCTTTCACGTTAATTATGAATAGATTTCGTATTGAACTGATTGCGGCGATGCCCAATCCTCAACAGGTCATTTGGGCTGCAATGCATCAAGATTATTCTGAAGATTTGGTGTGGGATGGACGGGATGGATTTCCCAGTGAGGAGAAAGCAGGTGAATTAGTGATCAAGCATTTATTAAAGGGCGATCGCGGTCATTATGGCCCCCTTGAACATCCTCAAATTGTGGTCAATGTGGGCTATTTTCCCCATTCCATGATGCAGCAAGTTCGGACTCACAGGGTTGGCGTGAGCTTCGATGTACAGAGCAACAGATATACAGGTAGTAGAATCTGCGATGTTATCAATGGCAAGCGCGAACTTGAGGACGTATTTTATCTTCGCCCGGTGGGTAAATACACCAATCGTCAAGGTAAAAAATATGAATATACTCTCGAACAGCGCGAGCAAGACCTAGCCTGGTGTCTGGAAGCTTGTAAACGTTATGACCAGCATTTGGAAAACGGGATGTCAGAAGAACAGGCAAGGAGTATTATTCCCTTTGATGTACGACAGCATTTTGTGCTTAGTTGTAACGTTCGTAGTTTGATGCATTTACTTGATTTGCGGTGGAAAAAAGATGCGCAACTCGAAGCACAAAAATTCAGCGAATTATTATACAAACAGTTTGAAGCTTGGGCTCCGGAAATTGCCCAGTGGTATTTGACCAGCCGTGCGAAGAAAGCCAAGTTATCACCGTAAGTGAAAGTGGTAAGTTGGACAAAATGATGATCTTGAAACTCAAATGCAGAGTTATCGCTATTTGCCACCCTATAAATTCTCTATCGTCAACCCAATCTACAATTCTCTATCTTTACAAAGACCTTCTAACGGCTTTTATTTCATAAGCGCTTGAGTCCATCACGATCGCCCACGAAGCTCATTGCATCAGCGGTGGGGGAGACACCGACCTTGGATCTTCGGCATGCTTAACGGTCGATTTTTTCTGAAGATAAAAGCCACCCCTCGATCGCTGCCCAATTCTCCCCGTTCTGAATTTGCTTATACATCTTCAACAACATCTGCGGATCACGCTGACTGTGCAAACTCGCCTCATGCTCTAACGTAAACTGTGCTGGAAAGCGATCGCGTAACTGCTCACCAATCACTGTTTGTAACCCCTGCCGAAACTGGCTTAGGGCGCGATCGCGCTCCTGGATTGCCTGGAGCAACTGCAACAACTGCTGCGACAGCACTCCCAAATCATCCCCACGAGTTGCTAACTCTGCCAACTCCGTCTCTGCCTCCCCAAATGCCTGGTGCTCCACCGCCACAGCCACCGTGGTTGTGAGCGTATAGATCTCCTCCAAAAAATCCACATTCTGGTGATGGTTGCGCTCCAGATTATCCATGAGTTGGTTGTAGCGCGTGGCAATATGCCCCACTTCCGTGAACGGCTCCACCGGAACCCGCAGACTGAGATCCAAGGTTTTGGCTTGGGTATCCATCACCTGCACCAAATCATAGGTCTCTGTCCGAGCGCGGTGCTCCGCCACCTGAGAGGGTGACAAAGAGGGTCAAAAGCTTTGTGTAGCAAGGAATATAGACTAAGGAGGCAAAAAAAGATAGGTCAATATTAGTGCAAGTGACCTATCCAAACAAAATGATAGCTAAAGAGTACCA
>JAAHHN010000088.1 GCA_010672165.1 Spirulina sp. SIO3F2
TTCCCCGACGCTCTTCCGATCTCATAAACCACACCTTGGTTGAGGTCAGTGGCGCGTAGACCCCAGATTTTGCAAGCAAAGTGAATATTGTGGGAATCATGCACCTTTGAGAGGTGATAGAAACTACCGGGCTGTTTGGGATAGGGCAGGGTATCCTTACGGCCGTTATGCTCGATCTCAATATAACCTTCTTCAATATCAATATTGGGCGTACCATATTCACCCATCGTGCCCAGTTTCACCAAATGACAATCGGGGAACTCTTCTTTGATGGCAAAAAGAATATTGAGGTTCCCAATCACATTATTGGATTGGGTAAACACTGCATGTTTGCGATCGATCATGGAGTAGGGGGCTGACCGTTGTTCCCCAAAGTGAACCAAGGCATCAGGCTTAAACTGCCGCATGGCTTGGATCAAGAAATCATAGTCATTGATATCGCCAACAAATAGTTCGATCTGCTTTTTGTTGTCGGTGAGTTCATCCCACTTCTTGAGGCGCTGTTGAATCGGGGCGATCGGGGTGAGGGTATCCACACCCAACTTGCTGTCCCAATGCCGACGGCTGAGGTTGTCGAGGATAGCAACCTTGTAGTCATAGTCTTCATGCTCAAAATTAGCGAGGTAGAGTGCTGTTGCCCAGCCGCAGTACCCGTCGCCACCAACGACTAAAACCCTTTTAGTTTTTTTCATAATGCCTTCTTCTATGTTGCATTTCTACCAATACTCGCTCAATGTATCAGGTATTGGGACAATCCGTGCTACAGTTTGCAGTCGGCTGTGCCAAAGTCTGCTAAAGGCTGATGGTGATTAGAATGCAACCTTGTCCGGTTGATCCGAGGTTTAACCCAGATTTCCCTGACAGGGGAGGGTTATCGTGATGGTGGTGGGGTTCTTGAGGTGAGTAATCTCAAAAGTAGATGCCGTGGTGGAGTTGGACAAGCTGTTGCACGATCGCGAGTTCCAATCCAATCCCCTATTGCTCACACAAATAAACGATAAAGGCGTTGACCTGAGTTGTGAATATCGGTAGCAATACTCTTAACTTCATCTGGAGTAATATCTAACTTCATCTGGAGTAATATCTTCACCGTCCTTATCATCCCTAAAGATACTCGTAGTTAACCTCCAAATTTGTCGCTAAGTATTGAGTGATTGCAACATCGCAATATGCTCTAGCCAATTATTAACTTGCAGAAGCTGCTCACGAGTTAACAGACCATGCATCCAGAGTGCACAATGGGGATGTTGCATGGCAAGCTGCGGTTCAATTGCATAAACATGCTGAACTGCGGGCAGAGGAATCTGCAATTGATGTTGGACATAATGCTCAAACATGTCACGAATTTGAGGATTCATCGTTGGTGTTGAACATGAAGACTGAGTTGGCATCATGAATTAATCAGGGTGAGGTATTGTGCGCAGTTTCCACAGCAAGCATCACGCAGCCTTAAGAGCATGGCGAGAATATGCTCCAGAATGCGTCGGTTTGATGCTCAACGGTTGTTGCCACAGCGTGGTGCTCAATTACTTCAACCGTTTCTATCCCTCAATTATGAGCGATCGTCTTTCTGCTGACATCCGAGAAAATCGGTAATTTTTCAATGGGTGGCAGCACGTAAAAACACGGAAGAAGATCTACGTAGATCTACGTAGATCTCTCAAAGTGAAGTCTGACAAATACGGAACGTAACCGATAGTATTCATTCAGAACTCTTGCTAAAACCGCTGGGCACGATACTTTAGTCAAATGGCGGGCAAAATGCAGTATTCCTTTGGGAGGCTACGCTAATGACAGACTCACTGACCACCTATGTATGCTACGGACAATACAGTAAAAAACCGTAGCGGGGCGTCTTATCTGCTTTATGAATAATTCAGGCTAGGATTTCTAGTTGCCACGTCTCACCTTTAGTGGGCAGTTATGTTTGGTATTCGTGTAATCAACGGTCTAGCCCGCCAGAGCGTAATGACGTTGCGATCGATTGTGGTCACCCAAGCGATCACCGTGCCGATTACAACGATGTTGGATGGGTTGAGCTAGTGTGGCTTGGCGAAAATGGTATTTTTGAACTTAAAGTAAAGTGCCATTGTATGGAAGTGGGGCAATAGCGCTGTGAACAATTGGGATGACGCCCCCTAGGACTGCAAGAGCTTAAAGCGCTGCAAAATCGCGGTCTTTTCGGGAGTAAGGAGGGCGCGGAGTTCCTCGACTTCCTTAAGGAGTTGCATCTCTCGCTGGCATTCTTCTTTGAGTACTTTGAGATAGCGATCGCGGGCCTCTTCTGTTTGGGCGTTATCCAACATTGAGATGGCTAAATTAATACTAGAGACTGGGTTACATAACTGTGTGAGCAATTGATCAAGCAAGCCTTCCTTGAGTTGGGCAAGCTGCTCACTCCGCTCTAAGTTACCCTGAGCTTGGCGAGAGGTTTGCTTCAACTCCTGGATCATGGCATGAGCCTGGTTGATTTGGGCATTCACAGTGGCTTGGCGGGCAAACCGAGTCTCCACTGTCGCCAGCAACTCCTTGGGGGTAAAGGGTTTGGTGAGATAGTCATCGGCCCCTAATGCCATGCCCTGACGTTGAGCAGTGCGATCGGCTTTAGCTGTTAGAAAGATAAATGGAATCAGCGAAAGCTGCGGATCGGCCCGCAATGTTTCGAGTACCGCATAACCATCCATCTTGGGCATCATCACATCACAGATGATGAGATCAGGCTGTTCTCGACGTACTGCTTCTAGACCGTTGTAGCCATTGCTTGCTGTTGCCACTCGATACCCTCCTAGCTCTAAAATTTCTACGGTATTTTCGAGCACTTGAAATTCATCTTCAATGACCAAGATGAGGAGTTCACCACTGTGAGGAGAAGTTGTCATGGTTTGTGAATGTGAGATGCCAGCTAAATGTAACGAGTCCAACGGACTGAGGGGAGTGACCCTTCTTATGCTAAGAGCATCCAACAAGATTAGGTAATATTTTGCGGCAACTTAACTCAGCTCAAACTAACCCTCGATCAACTCACATCCATAGAGCATAAATGTTACAGTATCTTCAAAATTGAACTGGGTCTGAATATAATACTCCTCCAGACGGAATCTATGTCCTTCCCCTCTTACACAATCGCTTGGCATACCCATATTGCTGAGATTCCGCAAGCCGCTTGGGATGCGTTAGCAATGCCACTAGCAACTCCATTTTTGGAGTGGGAATGGCTCAATAATTTGGAAACATCCGGTAGTGTTAGTGGGAAAACGGGTTGGCAACCCTGCCACCTGACCCTGTGGCGTGATCGCCAACTGGTTGCAGCTGCGCCACTCTATGTTAAAAGCCACAGTTATGGTGAGTTTGTCTTTGATCATCAATGGGCAGATCTCTCCCATCGTCTGGGGATGGCGTATTATCCCAAGTTGTTAGGAATGACACCGATTACGCCGACGGTGGGATACCGTTTTTTAGTTGCGCCAGGGGAGGATGAGGCTGAGATCTGCGATCGCTTGGTGAGCGCGATCGACCATTTTTGCACCCATAACCAACTCTCCGGTTGTAATTTTTTATTTGTTGATCCTAGATGGCAGCCCGTGATGGAAAATATTGGCTTTCGTGCCTGGCAACACCACAGTTATATTTGGGCCAACCATGACTTTCAAACGTTTGATGATTATTTGAAAATTTTCAAGTCGAATCAACGCAAGAATATTAAACGGGAACGCAAGGCGGTAGCTAAAGCAGACCTCCAGGTTGAAACGATTGTCGGCGAAGAGATTTCTCATGCCTTATATCCCCAAATCTATAACTTTTATGCCAGCACCTGCGATAAGTTTTATTGGGGGAGTAAATATCTAACCCGACAGTTTTTTGAGCAGCTTTATCCGAATTACCGCGATCGTATTGTCCTCTTCGTTGCCTACCATGCAGACTATGGCAAACAACGGCCAGTGGGGTTATCATTTTGTCTGCGTAAAGGCGAAAATTTCTACGGCCGCTATTGGGGGTGTTTTGAAGAGTTTGATTGTTTACATTTTGAGGCCTGTTATTACAAACCCATTGAATGGGCCATTTCTCAAGATATTCAAATGTATGATCCGGGGGCAGGCGGACGCCACAAGCGTCGGCGGGGTTTCCCAGCAACGGTGAACCACAGCTTGCATCGGTTTTATCATGAACGTATGAACCTGATCTTACAATCTTATATTGATGAGATTAACGAGATGGAACAAGCGGAAATGGAGGCAATTAATCAAGATTTACCGTTTAATAAGCAGGTCATTCAACTGAAAGTTGATTGAGTTTATGTGGCATTAGTTTCCATTCTGAGTACAGGCGGAAAAAATCAGAAATCGTCTGAAATCCTGATAATTTTGTAGTTGGGTTGAGTGATAACGAAACTCAACACATTCTCTGCAATCCTCGCTAGCGTTGGGTTTCCTTCGTCAACCCAACCTACAACTGCATTAACACAGAGTAGACAAGTACTGATTGCCGATATAGGAAAATTGGAGATTATTATTCTTACATCTCTACCGTTTCTCAAAGATCAAAAGCTGCGTTGTTGCTAACTGGGCTGGTAATTTCAATCGATAGGCCAAGTTGTTTAAATGTAAGAGAATGCTTCGTGGTATTCCTCCTAAACGTCTTTGAATCTCCGTAAACTCTCCAATGCGATGATGCGTTAAGCTCAGCCCTCTACTGGTGAGGTATTCAATAACTTTATGGGTATCAAATCGCCATAACCATAGCTTTTCATCATTCATGTTGTACCAGATTCCTTCCCCCAACTGAAGGCGAGACAGTTCATTTAAAGGCTTACGCAACACAAAACGAGCAGCAGATTCAATCCGATGATCAAGGGCTGCCTCATTTGTGACATACAATGCCAACTTTCCCCCTGGTTTAACAATTCGAGCCAGCTCGCTCAGTGCTTTCTCCACTTCAGGAATATGGATAACAACCCCCCAGGAAAACACATAACTGAACGTGTTATCCGGGATATCGAGTTGGGTCAGATCTTTCTGATCAAACTCAATCTTATCAGCTACATCTTCAGCCATTGCTCGTTGTCTCGCTTGATCGAGCATCGTGCTAGAAATATCAATCGCACAGACAGAGTAGCCAGCTTTGGCAATCCGAATACTATGGACACCTGGCCCACAGCCCGCATCCAATACTTTCGCTCCAGCTTCAATGTCCATCGCTTCAAGCATATCTGCGATCGCCCAGTCGTAGAGCTTTAAGGCAATGGGATGATAATAATCTTCATCCCATTGGTTTACAGTGGATTGCGCTTCAAATACCTCTGTCATAATTCATCAGTTCTCAGGGATTTTTCTATGAAAAGAAAAATACCTGCACTACGGGGATTGAACCTTAAAAACGTAGTGCAGGCATCTTTGCTGGCCACCAATCCATACTCTTCTGGAGGCTTGGCTCTATTGAGCCAGTTTATTCTGCTGCGGCAGCGTGGGCAGCGGCAACTTCATCGGGATGAATACCCAGCCGGGTGAGGTTGATGCGGCCACGCGAATCAATTTCACGGACTTTCACCACCACCTCATCACCAACTGCCACTTCATCCTCAACTTTGCCCACTCGGTAGTCGGCTAATTGAGAGATATGAATCATGCCTTCCTTTCCGGGTAGAACTTCAACAAATGCACCAATTTGGATGATCCGGGTCACTTTGCCGAGATACACCTCACCATCAGTGATCTTACGGGTGAGGCCTTCAATGATGCGTTTGGCGGCAGCAGCGCTGTTGCTCTCCGCTGAATAGATCATCACAGTGCCATCATCCTCAATATCGATTTTGGCACCGGTCTCTTCAGTAATACCCTTAATGGTTTTACCACCCGGGCCAATGACCAAACCAATCATATCGGGGTCAATTTTCAGGGTGAGGAAACGGGGGGCATAGGGAGAGAGTTCCTCACGGGGCGTATCAATCGTGGCGATCATCTTTTCCAGGATATGCAACCGACCCGCCTTGGCTTGATTAATTGCCTCAGCAATCACCTCCATGGTCAGGCCGTGAATCTTCATATCCATTTGCAGGGCGGTGATGCCATCGTCCGTCCCTGCAACTTTGAAGTCCATGTCTCCGAGGAAGTCTTCAATCCCTTGGATATCCGTCAGTACCCGGACGCCATCGTCTTCACGAATCAGACCCATCGCAGTACCACTGACGGGCTTTTTGATCGGGACGCCTGCATCCATGAGGGCGAGGGTTGAGCCACAGACCGACCCCATAGAGGTGGAGCCATTGGAAGAGAGCACTTCGGAGACCACCCGTAAAACATAGGGAAATTCATCTTTGGGTGGGAGAACGGGGAGAATTGCCCGCTCGGCCAAAGCCCCATGGCCAATTTCCCGTCGCCCTGGCGATCGCATCGGTCGAGTCTCACCCACAGAATAGGGCGGGAAGTTGTAATGGTGAAGATAGCGTTTCTCGGTATCAGGATGGAGATCATCCATTTCTTGGGCATCACCAGGAGTGCCTAAGGTTGTCAGGGACAAGACTTGGGTTAAGCCTCGTCGGAACAGCCCAGCACCATGGACGCGCTTGGGTAATAGACCTACCTGACAGCTAATCGGGCGCACCTCATCGAGTTTGCGACCATCTACCCGGACGCCTTGTTCCATAATTTGGCGGCGCATGAGTTTCTTGGTGAGCTGCTTGAAGAGGTTGCCCACAGATTTGCTATTCTCTTCAGTCGCAACTCGAATCGGGTCTTCGGCGTCAAGCTCAGCGATCGCTGCGGCCACCTTTTGTTCTTTAATCTCATCGAGCGCTGTATCGCGGGCCGCTTTGTCAAAGTCAAACTGTTGCAGAATGCCCTTAATGTCTTCAGTGGCGCGATCGGCAATAAAGGTTTGTAATCCTTCTGCTACATCAGGTTCAGGCTCTGTTGCCAGTTCAATACCTAACTCACTCATCAGCTCCCGCTGAGCGGTGATTAAGTCTTGTACGACCTCGTAGCCAAATTCGATCGCTTCGATGATATCTTGCTCTGGCAAACAGTTAGCCCCAGCTTCCACCATCACGACCCCTTCTGGTGAACCGGCCACCACCAGATCAAGATCCCCTTCTTTAATTTCTTTATAGGTCGGGTTAATGATAAAATCGTCCCCAACAAGTCCAACCCGAACCGCCGCCATTGGCCCGTAAAATGGAATTTGTGCCAAAATAACAGCGACGGACGCGCCGGTCACCGCGAGGACATCGGGGGGAACCTGCTCATCCACCGAGAGCGTCGTGGCGACAATTTGGATATCATCCCGTATCCATTGAGGGAATAGGGGGCGCATTGGTCGGTCGATCAAACGACTGGTCAGCGTTACCTTCTCGGGTGGGCGACCCTCTCGGCGCAGAAAACCACCGGGAATCCGACCGGCTGCATACAGTCGCTCTTCATAATCCACTAGCAGGGGTAAAAAATCGATGCCTTCACGGCCTTTCGAGCGGGTTGCCGTCACCAAAACTGCTGTCTCACCGGACTGAATCAACACTGACCCCCCTGCCTGTGGTGCCAGTAGACCCGTCTGGAGTCGAATATCCCGTCCATCGAAGGATATCGACTTATTAAATTCTTGCATTGTGTCTGCTCGTCCTTGCGTTTGCGTTCTATGTTCTTCTTCTTTGGCAATCCTAGCATCTCTGGCCCTCCCGCGCTGCGATCGCGCTCCAAGCACCGATTGATCGATTTTTCTCTGTCCAGATTTTTATTGTTGGCCAAAAACTAAGTCATTATGGCAATTTTGCACGGCAGTTGGATTTGCAAACCCCGCATGAGCTACTTCTGTCTCTGGGGGGAAACCTGGCAAGTTCTGAGCACCGAGATACCCACAACCGCGGTGGCGCCCCACCCTTCTGCAATGGACGCTAAAGCGGTTCAAGACTTAGCTCGTCAACGGAAACTCCGTTTACCGAGTGACCTGGAGCTAGATCATAGCGATACATTCGCCCTACCCAGTCGAGGTCAACGTCAACCCTCTCGCCGTCGTCAGAGCCGCGATCCGGATGCCTTTCCGGTGATGTCTGGTGATGAAGAGGAAATTATGGATCTCGCCAGCCTCACGTTGCAATGGTGGTCTGTGCCAACCCTACGCCTAACGCCGACCCAAAGTCTCGCCTTCTTGCACGCAGTGCCATTAGGGTCTTGGCAAGCCCGCCGGACTTATCTGGGAGATGGTTTGAGGTTTTGGGCCCAGATTTATCGTTGGAGTCTTGCCTTAGTTGCACGGGGCAAGTTTTTGCCCAGTATCGATAGTGAACATAGCGGCTGGTATCCATTGCTCAACAGCGCCACTGACCAACAGCGACTCCAACATTTCACGGCAACGCTGCCCAGTAGCTGTCGAGCCTATCCTCCCCAGGAAGTGATTTGGGACAATCCCAAAAAGACCGATGATTGGATTGAGGCGCAGACCCTGGTGCTCAATGCCTTGAGCTTACTAGTCGATGCCCAAGTGCGCCGCGAACTGGGGACTCTGCCCCCTCTGCCCCCTTTGCATCGAGATAGCCTCTCCCTTGCATGGCTCCAGAGCCTAAATCAGGCTGCACCATCAGAGATGCTGCCGTCGGATCACCAACAACGATTGGGAACCTTGTTAAGCACCTGGCAACTGCCTGTACAGGACTATTTAGTAACACCCCAAACCCAAAAGTTCGGCGGTAGTCGCTTTCGTCTTTGTTTTATTTTAGAAGCCCCCACCTCAGGCGAATTAGCTTGGGGACAGTTGGAATGGAAGCTACATTTTACCCTGCGATCAGCGACCGAACCAGAACAACGGATCTCTGCGGTGGAAATTTGGCAAAATCCCGTGGATGAAATGACAGTGGGCGATCAAGTCGTTGAGCATCCCCAAGAGACCCTACTCAAAGACCTAGGGTTGGCAGCGCAAATTTATCAACCCTTACGTGAGAGCCTGGATGACCCCAAACCCACCCGTTGTTTGCTTGATCCGATCGCGGCTTATGAGTTTCTCCGGGCCCGGGTACAACAGCTCCAGAACAGTGGCTTTGACGTTATTTTGCCACCGGGTTTAGCCCCTGGCGCAGGTGAAAAGCGTCTCGGGTTGCATATCCAAGCCAAGGTTAAGACGAAGCGAGGTATGCGTCTGAGCTTGCAAACCCCATTAACTTGCGATCTGGAGCTAGCTTTGGGGGAACAAACCCTGTCCGCCGAAGAATTTGAAGGCTTACTGGCCCAACAATCACCGTTGGTCTCCATTAATAATGAATGGTTGGCGCTTCAACCGGCAGATGTGCGAGCTGCCCAAGCCGTGCTCGCTCCCGATACCAAAGACGAATTGACCCTCACTGTTGAGGATGCTCTCCGGCTGGCGACAGGCGATATGACCCTAGTCGCTAAACTACCGGTAATCAGTTTTGTGCCCAGCGGCAAACTCAAAGACTTTATTGACACCCTAACCAGCCGCCAGTCACTCAAGGAAATCCCCCCTCCAGACGGTATTCAAGGCACGTTGCGCCCTTATCAAATTCGTGGCTTTAGTTGGCTTGCCTTTCTGGAGCAATGGAGTCTTGGGGCTTGCTTGGCGGATGATATGGGTTTGGGTAAAACCCTCCAACTGATTACCTTTTTATTGCATCTTAAAGAAGTAGAGCAGGTTACAGCCCCCACTCTGGTGGTGTGCCCCACCTCAGTCCTCAGTAACTGGGAGCGGGAAATCCGTAAGTTTGCGCCGACGCTCAAGGCTTGGATTCATCATGGTGAAAAACGGAAGAAAGGCCGTCCCTTCGCTACCCATGCCCAAAAACAGGATGTAGTGCTCACCAGCTACGCGCTGGTATACCGGGATACCAAGACGCTGGATCTGGTGGAATGGGAAGGCATTGTCCTGGATGAGGCTCAGAACATTAAGAATGTCCAGTCTAAGCAAGCTCAGGCGGTACGCCAGCTCAAGGCGGGGTTCCGCATTGCCTTAACCGGGACGCCGGTGGAGAACCGTTTGACGGAATTGTGGTCAATTTTGGATTTCCTCAATCCGGGCTTTTTGGGCGATCGCCAGTTTTTTCAACGGCGGTTTGCAATTCCCATTGAGAAATATGGGGATCAAGATTCCGTGCAAGCCCTGCGATCGCTAGTGCAGCCCTTTATCCTCCGCCGTCTCAAAACCGATAAGAGCATCATTCATGATTTACCTGAGAAGCAGGAAATGACAGTGTATTGTCGCTTGTCGCGGGAACAAGGTGAGCTATATCAGAAGTTGGTGGATGAGGCCTTGCTCAAAATCGAAGAAGCTAAAGGCATTCAGCGTCATGGTTTGATCCTCTCGCTGTTGACCCACCTCAAGCAGGTTTGCAACCATCCCGCCCATTATGCCAAAGCGCCGAAGCTCGAAACCGAGCACCGTTCTGGTAAGTTGCGTCGCCTAGAGGCAATGCTAGAGGAGGTGATTGCTGAAGGCGATCACGCCCTACTCTTCACCCAATTCACGGAATGGGGCAAGTTGCTCAAGCCCTATCTGGAACAACAGCTTGACACTGAAGTACTCTTTTTGCACGGGGGCACCAAGCGAGAGCAACGCCAGACCATGATCGATCGCTTCCAAACCGATGAGGATGGGCCTAAGCTGTTTCTACTCTCCCTTAAGGCGGGCGGAACGGGTTTAAACCTCACCCGTGCCAACCATGTCTTCCATATCGATCGCTGGTGGAACCCAGCGGTGGAAAACCAAGCCACTGACCGAGCCTTCCGGATTGGACAGCAGCGCAATGTGCAGGTACATAAGTTTGTCTGTACCGGAACCCTAGAGGAGCGAATCAATGACATCATTGAGAGCAAGAAGCAGCTTGCGGAACAGACTGTGGATGCTGGGGAGCAGTGGCTCACGGAGATGGATACGGATCAGTTGCGACACCTGTTGACGTTGGATGTGAATACGGTGATGGAGAATGAGGCGGAGAATTGATTCAATCCCTCCATCACATCTACGTTGACCTCTCAACCATTGCCCAACGCCTACTGCTGGGCGCTGTGATTTTGCTGTTGACCTTTCAACAAATGCTCCAGCGGGAGCGGCGATTATAAAGGGGTTGGATGTGCTACAGTGAGCTACAAAGCAACTACAAGCTCTCAGTGGATTGTCATTTACTCATTCTCGATCTCGATGAAACCTTGGTCTTTGCTAACGAAGACCCCCTGAACTATATGCCGGATTTCCAATTATCAGACTACGCCGTCTACTGTCGCCCCTACCTCAACGAATTCCTTGCTCAAGTTCTAGACTGGTTCCAGGTGGCAGTGTGGTCATCAGCCGGAGGGAGCTATGTTCAAGAGGTTGTTGAACTGATTTTCCCTGATGTTAACGCCTTGAAATTTGTCTGGTCAGGCAAACGGTGTACCCAACGCTATGATGTTACTGAATCCCGATTTTATTGGGTGAAAAAGCTTAAAAAAGTCAAACGACAGGGCTTTAACCTTAACCAAGTATTGATGGTCGATGACACCCCCCAAAAGCTGGAGCAGAATTACGGCAACTTGATTCGAGTTCGACCGTTTGAGGGCGATCGCAATGATACGGAATTGCGAGATCTATTGCCATTTTTAGATGCACTGCGATCAATGGACAATGTGCGAGCGGTTGAGAAACGCAACTGGCGAAGTTCACCATTGATTTAATGATATAACAGCGGTTTCGTGTTGCTGTAAAGGAACTTGATCCCGAGTGATGCTCTTCTGAATAAAAGCATCACTTATGATATTCAACCTGTAATCAAATCGACCAAGGTATTAATTAATCGCTCCTCCGCCATCGGAATAATCTCAGCACCATAAAGGATGTGCTGAGTGATTATAAAATGGGCGATCGCCCCCACAAACACCCGCGCTGTGGCCTCCGGATCAGCGATTTCTAAATGGGGACAGGCTTTGAAATAAAAGGTCAGCGATCGCAATCCTGTAGCCGTTAAAGCCGAAACAAACGCCTTGGCTAGCTCTGGAAAACGCCCGGATTCCCCCACCACCATGCGCATAAAATTGGTTAAATCTGGGTCATTACTCGGCTGCTCTAGGATTTTAGTCGCCAACTCCCGCAAAAACACATCCGGCGGCACATCGACCACCGCCTCGATCTGCCCTGGTTCGAGCAACACTAAAAACTTGCTCTTCACCAACCGCTCAATCAACGCCACAAACAAATTTTCTTTGCTTTGGAAATGGCTATAAACCGTCGCCTTAGAAACGCCAGCCCTAGCAGCAATGCGATCCATGCTAGCGGCAGCATAGCCCCGTTCGAGGAACTCCGCGATCGCGCCGTCAAGGATGAGGTCAGGTTTGGTGGGTTTGAGCATGGTCATTGCAAAGGCTGGGGCGTTAAATCTTTCCAATAGCCAGGCTTGCGAGATCCCCCTGGCTGCGCCGACCCCCTTGGTAAGGGGGTGTCAGACTTTATCCCAGCCGTTGGCGACGTCACCCCCCTTAATAAGCTAATCCTGTAGGGGTTTCAAATCGCTCCCTTGATTTTGCTAGGGTTCAGCGGTTCAGCCCTCAAAAGTGCGTTCGCAAGATCCTTGCTGTGAGGGGGGTCTACAAAACCCCTACAAGGTTAGCTTAATAAGGGGGGAAGGGGGGATCTCGGGTCTAGATATCAGTGCTTTGTTACCAATAATTATCCCACCCCTTGACAACACCATACTGAACTGTCTAGTTTAGATTTAAGACTGAACTGTTTAGTTCAATTCACCTCTCAGCCACACATCTCACATCTCCGAGGTTAACGATGGTGCAACAGCTTTCCTCTCCTACCCCAAACCACCGCTGGGCTTGGCTCTTCATCAGTCTCGCCCTGGTGGGCATGGGTACAAGTAGCGCCTACTGGTTCCGCCAAACCCAGGCGATCGCGGAAACTGAATCTCCTCAGACCATTACCGTCCCCCGCACCACGATCACCGCCCTCGGTCGCCTCGAACCCCAAGGCGAGTTGGTGCAGGTTCATGCCGCCACGGCTAGTCAAGAAAATCGCCTGCTGGAATTGCGGGTGGAGCAGGGGGACACGGTGCAGGCGGGGGAAGTGATTGCCGTGCTGGCGGCCCGCGATCGCCTCACCGCCGCCCTCGCCCAAGCCCAGAGTGAGGTGCGTGTGGCTCAAGCCCAACTGGCCCAGGTGCAAGCCGGGGCCAAACCCGGAGAGATCCAAGCTCAAGAAGCTGAGATTGCCCGCATTCGAGCCGATCGCCAAGCCCAAATCCAAGCCCAACAAACTACGATCGCCAGCCGAGCAGCAGAAGTCCAAAATGCCCGCACCGAAGCTGAACGTTACAGCTTTCTGCACGAGAAAGGTGCGATCTCTGCCTCCGAGCGCGACAGCAAACAACTCATGCTTACGACTGCCGAACAAAATCTTGCCAATGCCCGTGCTGAACTGACGCGTCTGCAAACCACCCAGTCTCCAGAACTCAGCCGTGCCCGCGCCACCCTGAACCAGATTGCTCAAGTGCGTCCGGAGGATGTGCAAGTGGCTCGGGCTGAAGTGACTCGCGCCTTAGCCGCCCAACAGAAAGCAGCAGCAGACTTGGAGCAGGTTTATGTGCGATCGCCCCAAGCGGGCACGGTGTTGGAAGTCTATTCCCGAGCGGGGGAGGTGATTAGCAGTGAGGGGATTGTGGAGCTGGGTCAGACTGAGCAGATGATGGCGATCGCAGAGGTTTATCAAAGCGATGTCCAGGCGGTAGAGACCGGCCAAAGTGCCACAGTCACGAGCAATGCCTTACCCGAGGCACTCACGGGCACGGTGGAGCGCATCGGGGCGAAAGTGCAGCGGCAGGATGTGGTCAACACTGACCCGAGCAGCAATATTGATGCTCGGGTGGTTGAGGTCTATATGCTTTTGGATGAGGAGTCGAGCGCGATCGCTCAGAACTTCACGAATTTGCAAGTGCAGGTGGAGATTACTCGATGAAAACTTTTAAGTGTTCTACGAGTCAGCAACAATACTCACCACCCACAATTGTCTCGCTGTTAGACCCGGTTGTCAGAGGGCCAGCCCTCCGACACCGCCCGCTGAAGGGGAAATTGCCCCCTCAGACTCCTGGAATAGGGGCCAGTATTCTCAACCCAGGTAAGGCATATCAGGTTTTTGGGCGTTGCATAATTGCAGGAGGAGATTGCCCTCATCCCCAGCCTTTCTCCCATTGGGAGAAGGGAGTCAAAAGCCCTCTCCCAATGGGAGAGGGTTGGGAGAGGGGAACGCAAGATTCATCTTTAAAATCAGCAACGCCGGTTTTTGAGTGGAAGCGGCACACGATTTGGGGAGAATTTGCCAGATGTTTATAAACAGTAACCCTAGACTAGAGGCTATCTCGGCCGATCAAAGAGAACCACAAAACATACAGCGGTTTAGAATTCCTTTCATCGGTCAACTGCGACGCCGCACGCCTCTCGGATGGTTGCAATTGAGCCATGAGAAGGGGCGTCTGACCGTGGCGCTGGCCGGCATTGCCTTTGCAGATATCCTGATTTTTATGCAATTGGGGTTTCAAGCCTCGCTGTATGACAGCAACACCCAAATCCGTAAAACCCTCGCCACAGATGTGGTGCTGGTCAGCCCCAAAGCCAAGAATACTCAGAATCTCTCCACGTTTGCGCGGCGGCGGCTCTATCAAACCCTGGATGTGCCCGGTGTGGCCACTGCAACGCCGCTCTATTCCAACACGGTTAATTGGAAGAACCCCCAAACCCGCCAGGATGCTTCGATTCAGGTGATGGGCTTTGACCCGGATCTGCCCGCGTTCAATCTGCCGGAACTGAACGCCCAGCTAGATCAGGTCAAACTTCCGGATGTGGTGCTTTTTGATCGGCGATCGCGGGGCTCCTATGATGAGACGATCGCGGCCCTCGATTCGGGTCAAACTATCACCACCGAGGCCGAAGGGCGCACCTTAGAAGTCCGAGGTGCCTTTAGCCTCGGCGCTTCCTTTGGCACTGATGGCATTCTGATGACCAGTGACCAAAATTTCCTGCGGCTGTTCCCGCGTCGTGGGGCGGGCAGCGTCAGCCTAGGGTTAATTAACCTCGAACCGGGGGCTGATCCAGATGGGGTAGTAGCGGCTTTGCGGCAAACGCTCCCGGAGGATGTGGAGGTTTTCACGATCGCCGACTTTATCGCTGAGGAAGAGCGCTACTGGCAAACCGAAAGCCCGATCGGCTTTATCTTCACCTTGGGGGCAATGATGGCCTTTGTGGTGGGGGTGGTCATTGTCTATCAAGTGCTCTCGACCGACGTCAACGCCCACCTCAAGGAATACGCCACGTTTAAAGCCATGGGCTATCACCAACGCTATCTGCTGGGGATCATTTTTGAGGAGGCCATTATCCTGGCGGTTCTCGGCTTTATCCCTGGCGTGACGTTACCGATTGGTCTCTATCATCTCGCTGCCCAAGCCACATCCTTGCCCATCCGGATGACCATCCATCGCGCAGCCGTTGTCCTCGGCATGACGCTAGTGATGTGTTTGATGTCGGGCGCGATCGCTACCCGTAAGCTCCAAGCTGCTGATCCGGCAGATATGTTTTGAGAGCAATGCGCAAGTCACGTAAACCTGATGAGATCCCCCCTTCCCCCCTTATCAAGCTAACCTTGTAGGGGTTTTGTAGACCCCCCTCACAGCAAGGATCTTGCGAACGCACTTTTGAGGGCTGAACCGCTGAACCCTAGCAAAATCAAGGGAGCGATTTGAAACCCCTACAGGATTAGCTTATCAAGGGGGGTGACGCCGCAAGCGGCTGAGATAAATATATTTCTGACACCCCCTTATCAAGGGGGTCGGCGTAGCCGGGGGGATCACAGGTCTCGATACAGCATCAATCGCCTGAAATATTTGTCCTATTAGAAATTCCTCCTTTCCCCTTCACCCTTTCCCCCCCGTCCCCATGCTTCCCGTCCTCACCATCCAAAACCTCAACCACCACTTCGGCCGTGGCGACCTGCGCAAGCAAGTTCTCACTGACATTAACCTCGACATCCAGGCGGGCGAAATCGTCATTATGACCGGCCCATCTGGCTCCGGTAAAACCACCCTGCTCACCCTGATTGGTGGCTTGCGCACCGTCCAAGCTGGCAGCCTCCAATTTCTGGGCCAAGAACTTTGCGGTGCAACGCGATCGCAACTCACCGCCGTTCGGCGGCGGATTGGCTATATCTTCCAAGCCCACAACCTCCACGGTAGTCTCACCGCTCAACAAAATGTGCGTATGGGTTTAGAAATACAGTCTCACTATTCTGTGAATCAGATGAATGCCATGGCCAGGGAGGCGTTGATCTCAGTTGGTTTAGGCGATCGCCTCGATTTTCGGCCAGCCAACCTCTCTGGGGGTCAAAAACAGCGAGTTGCGATCGCACGAGCATTGGTCAGTCAGCCCAAACTGCTGCTCGCGGATGAACCCACAGCAGCATTAGATAAACAATCGGGGCGGGATGTGGTGACGTTGATGCAGCGGCTAGCGAAGGAGCAGGGTTGCACAATCTTGTTAGTAACGCACGATAATCGGATTTTGGATGTGGCCGATCGCATTGTGCAGATGGAGGATGGGCGCTTGGTGAGCGGGGTTGGGGCGGCGATCGCAGCTTAAGGCTGACTCTCGACTCAAAATTTACCGACCCTACTGCCATAAATGCCATTCAGTTTCCCAAGACATAGGTTTCGACTGCGCGATCGGCATATGCCCCTAAATTTTCCTCAGCTAAGCCCTGTTGCCAGGCTTTTGGGTTTGTCTCACGTTCAGCAAACCAAGCTTCAAGATCTTCATGCCATAGACGGGGTGTTGTAGCCGCATCATCGGAGTTTAGACGATGAATCCAACCCTCTACAGAGACAGTGTCATCAGTGTTTGGATCACAATAAATCGACAATCTCCACCAGTAGAGTCTTTCAGCCATGGGCGTTGACAACAGTTGAACTGATTCTGGAAGTACCAGCCGGACGATAGTATCGTCAGTCTTGAGTTCAAACTCCTGCTCAAAAATTTCTTCTCCATTAGGTATATCCAGCACTTCTAAAACAGCAAGTTTGTTGGTTTCAGGTGGAATGTATATGTAGAAGTTCACTCGCTCTTGTCCCGTAGAAATAATCTGGTTTTGAGGAACAAGGGAAGTTAGGTAGAGCAGCTCTTCACCATCGGTTGGCAGAGCGCAGGAAGCTAAACTACCACCGCAACGCACCTGTGAGCCAACATTATGCGGTTTCGGGTCATCTGCCTTGTTTGAGAACGTTGGTGTAGATTTACATCCAGCAGCAGGCTGAGTTGGTAGGAAGGTGAAACAGACGAGTGAAGACAATCCTGTAAAGCAAGAGAGCCGACGGAGCATGTTATACCTCACAGCAAATTGATGTACATGTGCAGACATGTTAACCACTGTATCCTTAGATAATCGCAACTTGCAGCACCATTCCGGATAAGCTGCAAGAATATTTGATGCACAATTACACCTATGAACCAACTGGGTCATGTCTACTTTATCGGGGCAGGGGTAGGAGCCAGAACCATCACTTTGCAGGGTTTTGAGGCTCTCAAACAAGCCGATGTTGCAATTTACGACGCCTTAGTGGATGCAACCCTGTTGGCCCACGTTCCTGATGATTGTCTTCAAATTCCAGTGGGCAAACGCGGCGGGCAGAAAAGCACCCCCCAGGCGGAAATTAATCGTCTTCTGATCGCCTACGCCCAACAGGGCCAAACCGTGGTTCGCCTCAAAAGCGGCGATGGCATGATCTTCGGTCGGATTCGGGAAGAGATCGAAGCCCTGCGCATGGTGCCTTGCACCTGGACGATTGTGCCTGGGGTTTCATCAGCATTGGCAGCTCCTGCTCTGGCTGGCATTCCCCTCACTGATAAAGTCCTGAGTCAGGGTTTCGGCGTCTTCACCGGACATAATTTGGACGCTCTGGATTGGGATGCGATCGCCCGCCTCGAAACCCTTGTCTTCCTAATGGCCAGCCGCAACCTGCCCGAGATTTTGCAACGGTTGCAAGCTAATGGGAAAGCCGCCGAGACTGCGATCGCCATCATCCGTCAGGCAGGCTGTGCTGACCAACAGCTCTGGTCGGGAACCCTGACTGATATCCTAGACGCAACCGCAGGGATACGCCTATCGCCCTGCATTGTGGTGATTGGAGAGGTAGTGACCTTGCAACAGACATTAAGTGGCCCGTTGGCTGGGCAAACCATTTTGGTAACGCGGGCAGCAAGCCAAGCTAGCGCCTTTACCCAAATGCTACGAGCCCAGGGGGCGACAGTGATTGATCTGCCCGCTCTGGAGATTACCCCCCCTTCTAGTTGGGCTGCATTGGACGAGGCGATCGCCCAGCTCGAACAGTTTGATTGGCTGATCCTCACCTCTGCCAACGGGGTGAATTACTTTTTTGAGCGGTTGCACGCAGCGGGCAAAGATAGCCGCGCTTTGGGTGGTGTCAAAATTGCGGTAGTGGGCAAGAAAACCGCGAAGGTGCTCGGTAACTACCACCTCAGTCCTGATTTCATTCCGCCCAACTATGTAGCCGATTCCCTGGTTGAAGCGTTTCCAGAATCGCTAACCGGGAAGAAAATCCTCTTCCCGCGTGTGGAAACAGGGGGCCGCGAACTGTTGATGCAAGAACTAACAGCACAAGGGGCACAGCTTACTGAAGTCCCCGCCTACCAGTCCGGTTGTCCAGAGGCGATCGCCCCTGCTGCGGCCGAAGCCCTGGACCAAGGCCAAGCTGATATCATCACTTTTGCTAGCTCCAAAACGGTTAAGAATGTCCAGCATCTGCTAACGCAAGTGTCCGGTCTTGACTCCCAGTTACCGAATGTTTGCCTCGCCTCGATCGGCCCCCAAACCTCCGTGACTTGTCAAGACTGCTTTGGGCGGGTTGACCTGGAGGCGAAGGAATATACGTTAGAGGGGCTGACGGCAGCGATGATAACTTGGGTTAGTCAGCAGCGGTGATTTATAAAGGGTAAGCGCTTACGGTTTCGATCGTAATTTCGGTTTTGACTGAGTTGGCGAGAAAGCAGCGATGATGGGCGTCTTGATGGAGGGCTTCGAGCTGTTCAGGGGTGGGTTGGCGATCGCCTTCAAACAAAACCAGCGGGCGCAGACAAACTTGGGTAATGGCCAGTTTCCCCTCAGCATTTTTTCCCATCGAGCCGATCGCCTCATCACGATATTGTTCCACCACAAATTTTTGTTGGGCCGCAATGCTCAGAAACCAGAGCATATGGCAGCTCGACAAAGCGGCAATAAAGGCTTCTTCTGGATCAATGCTGACCGGCTCGGCATAGGGAACTGGAACCAAATGGGGTGACGCAGAGGCTGGCACCGCAAGACCACCATCAAATAGCCAAGTATGTTGACGACTGTATTGGTTATCGACAAACTTAGCCTGGTTGCGTTGCCATTGAACCGTTGCAATATGTTCAGTCATGGTCTGCCTGCCATTTTTTGAGCTCTGCTGAGATAAAGTAATTGACCAAATCTCGATATAAATTTTCGATCACATCGGGATCGAGCCCTTCGGCTTCAGCCCATACACGACGCTGCTGGAGCATGGCTTGCAAGCGCTCCGGAGCTTTAACAGCGGTTGCACTGGTTTTAAACTGAGCGGCGGCTTTAACGTAGGCAAAACGCTGACCCAGTAGCGCCAGGATCTGGCGATCGAGTTGATCGATCTCTAGACGGATTTCCGTCATATTTTCACAATCGTTAGGGGCTTTCATTGGTGTTTCGCTTTGACTGTTGCTACAAATCTGGCATCTGAATCATCTCAGGTTCTAGCATTTATTGCTTGATTATGATCGAGGAAACCCATCAGTCAAGTCCCAATGATAAAATTGCAAATTTCGTTGATATCTCTCGATTCTTCGTGAAGAATCATTAACTCTGTCCGGATCAATACCTCGATAGCCTGCTAGATATTGTTGACATTGCTACTCAGCAAGTTTTTCTGGGCTGTCCATCTACAGCATGTCCTTATTTCCCTTGCTCCCAAACCACTAAGAAGCCTTGTTTTCATGTGTATGTCATAGCAACGAATGAGAGTAGGTCACAACTCAATGTTGAAAATAGCTATCAATTAAGAAAATCGGCTGCTCAACAAGCAGGATTTGCACGCTTTGGCAGGGATTGCCTAAGATTGAGCCGAAACCTTTTAAAGGGGAGAAACTCAATGACTCATATCATTGCAGAACCTTGTATTGGCACTAAAGACAAAGCCTGTGTTGATGTCTGTCCCGTGGACTGCATTTATGGTGCAGATGAAGAGAATTTATCCCAGCTTTACATTCACCCTGAAGAATGTATTGACTGTAGTTTATGTGTGGATGCTTGCCCCGTGGAAGCGATCTTCCATGAAGACGAAGTCCCTGATAAGTGGAATGTCTTCATCGCCGTTAATTATTGGTATTTTGGCATACAACCCCCCGAATTCTAAGGGCTGTCGTTTAGCTAGAGTGAAAACGCTTACAGTGACTGGCAGAGAGCCCCTTTTTCTGTTGTTGGGATCGGGCACTCTATCCCTTGTCCCGTAAAGCATCTAGTTTTAAATGACGACGCACCCTAAGCTCAACAGCGGCTTAAGCCGAGACTCTCGTTTTGTCATCAACCGATCCCATAAAATTTTCAGGAGTTAACCCATGAAACGACGTGACCTGATTGCAGGCACGAGCATTGCGCTGGGCGCGATCGCGCTCCAAGGTTTGCACAAACCTGCCCAAGCATCGAGCCCTTTAGCATCCCAAACCCCTCAACCTCACCTTCCTGGTTGGTTGCGCCCCGTTAACCTCACCCCCAACCAAACGTCGGCAATCCAACGCATTGATCAAAAATTTGCGGCTACTCTCAATACCCACAAGCAAGCAGTGAAGCGCGAAGCGGGCGAGGTGCGGAATCTCAAACAACTTCGTGCTGCGGCTAAGACGTTGCAAACTCAGCAAAAGCGTCAAGACCATGCTCTTCAGAGCTATCAAGCCACCTTGTCGGCTAAATATCGTGCCTATGGGGAAGTTTTGACGACCCAACAACGTCAGCAAGTCCGGCAAGTGTTGGCCCAACGCCACAACCCTAACTCCTATATCGCTGCAATTATGGTTTAGTGGCTAGATAGCCTACTGAAGGAATAAATGAAATTGGGGCAATACCTTCGCATCCTGGTCTAAAGTCAACTGGGTCAAGGATTGCCCTTTCTACTGGTGAGCACTTCCGTTTTATTAACCGCATCCCCCTCAACTATGACCACTCAACCCCAACAAGCCGCTGCGAAACAAAACATTGAAGGGATTAAACATATCGTTGCGATCGCCAGTGGCAAAGGGGGGGTGGGCAAAAGCACCGTTGCAGCCAATGTCGCGGTGGCGCTGGCTCAATCGGGTGCGGCGGTTGGTCTTCTGGATGCGGATATCTATGGCCCCAATGCCGCGATCATGCTTGGTGTGGAGGGCAGTACGATCCACGTTCAGCAAGGCCCAAAGGGTCAGAGCCTAGAGCCGATCGTCAATCATGGTGTCAAGCTGGTTTCGACTTCCTTTTTTGTTCGCCCTGATCAAGCCATATCTTGGCGCGGGCCGATGCTTACCAAGCTGATTCGCCAGTTTTTTGCCGATGTGACGTGGGGTGAGCTGGACTATTTGATTGTAGACTTGCCCCCAGGCACCGGCGACGCCCAGCTTACGATCGCCAATTCATTTCCGATTACAGGCGCAGTGATTGTTACCACCCCCCAAAAAGTCGCCCTCGCCGATGCCCGCCGGGGTCTCAAAATGTTTGAGCGCCTCAATGTACCGATCTTCGGTGTGGTAGAGAATATGAGCTACTTTATCCCCCCCGATCTGCCCGATCGCCGCTACGATATCTACGGTTCAGCGGGGGGTGAACATGCAGCCAAGACCCTGGAAGCACCATTGCTGGGCTGTATTCCCATTGAAATTGAGGTGCGGGTCAGTGGTGATGCAGGCAAGCCGATCGTACTGGCACAACCCGCTTCAGCTTCCGCTCAAGCCTTGGAGCAGATTACGCAGCAGATCACCGTAGCCGTTACCGATTTAGCTTGATTGTTAATCTATACAGAGAACAACACTTGTCGCCCATTAAGATTCATCGCTATGGTTACCATTGAAGAAAGCCGTCTCGAAGAATACAAAGAGCTTCGTGCGGAGAGCCTAGATGTGATTCACGCGATGCGGCAGTTAGAGACTTATACCGTGAGTAGTGTAATGGTCTTCTATAGCTGGCTCTCGATCAACTCAGCAGCAGTGCCACCCGGCAGCCTCCCTTGGTGGTTTCCCTTCCCATACGTGCTTTTGGCATTCATGCGAAACCGCGCATTTCTTTCCCAGTTACGCACTCTCAACACTTATCTTGAGGCATTCGAAGACAGTTTTGTGATCAACGGAGAGAAACCCCTTGCTTGGTATCTCTATCTCAAGAAAGGTCATCGGCCCCGTCTTTTCAATTTCTACGACTACAGTCTATGGCCGCTGTTTCTGGGTCTGACTATCGTCTTGCCACTACTGGCGGATAAGCTCATTTCGGTGTCAAGCTAACGTCGTCTTGCACGTCTTATGGGGAAAGACGGGAGTTTGGCAACCCACCTCTTTCATCGGCTACCTCAGCAGGGGAAAAACCTATCAATAAACCGACATTTTCCACCCCTGCGTAACACACCAAAACCCAACACCACCATATCAACCTAAGACCCCTCTGATTCAGTTCAGGGGGGTTTTTGCGTTCAACTGCATCGAGCTTGGCAATCATAAACTATGCAGGCGAGTCGCTCAAGGCTTGATTTTCTGGGCAACGTACTTTTAAAACGCTGAGACCGGAGCTTATATGAGGTTTTCTATATTTCGCATTCTGGGCAGTTTGGCGAAGATGAATTCATACGCAACGCAGAGATACCACTCATTCTTCGGAGGTTTCAACATCATGGTTGCACAATTCAATCGCACCGCTTCTCCAGCCCAGAACACGAATCAAGTATTATTTAATCCTCAATATTTAGAGTCAGCAATCTCTACGGCCTACGATGCACTGTTGAGCTTTGTTCAGAGTGGTGGTTTTGGGTTTGAGTCCCTTTCAACCGCGTTTGGGGAGGATGTTGACCAAGCTGCTCTTGCTGATTTGACCGCACAACTGAGTTCGGGTGATGTGAGCGGTTTGCCGAGCATCGAGGTGCGATCGGGAGAGGAGTTACAGGGCGCGAAGGGGGTTTATGTGGCGGAACTCGACCAAATCTTCTTGTCAGCGGAGTTTTTGGCGACGGCAACTCAGGAGCAGGTGGTGGCGGTGATTTTGGAGGAGATGGGCCACTCGTTTGATACGTTGCTCAATGAAACGGATAGCGCAGGGGATGAGGGGAATATCTTTGCGAACTTGGTATTGGGTTATGAGATGACGGATGCGCAGTTAGCGGCGTTGTATGCCGAAGATGATTCGCTGACGTTGACGATTGATGGGCAGACGGTTGAGGCGGAGGCGGCAATTCCAGCACCTCTTTGGATGACACAAGCGGGCTCAGATACTTTTATGTTTCATCTCCATCAGAATCACACAATGTCTGAGAGTGGCTCTTTCGATAATGAGTGGTATCGATATTACAGCAATGGTGGTGGAGCGTCTGGTCAAGGAGATTATCGCTACCGCGCATACCAGACAGTTGATGGCTCAAGTGGTAATGATGTTATCTCTGGGATGAGTGATCCCTGGCTTATGGGTCACAGCTTTGATGTATTCAATGATGACACCATTAATGGTAACGGTGGCAATGATGTTATCTCTGGTGGCGAAGGGGACGACAACCTCAACGGGAATGAAGGTCACGATGACATCTCTGGTGGTTCGGGGGTAGATACCATTGATGGTGGTACGGGTAACGACGAGCTCTCTGGCGGTACGGGTGACGATACGCTAATTGGTGGCGAAGGTAATGACATTATCTATGGTGGCGAAGGCACGGATACCATTGATGGTGGTGAAGGCAATGATCTCATCTTCACAGGAGATTTAAGTGGAGGAAGCAGCGATCGAGTCACTGGTGGAGAGGGGACAGATACTTTTTTCCTGGGTGAAGTGGTTGGTGAAACAACGATTGCGTCAGAAGGTGGGATTGATTGGCTAACGCTGGGTCAAAGCGTTTTTGATGGGGTTTTAAACCTTGCAACTGGCGGGGACTATGGCACAATTACCACGATGGTATCGGGTATCGCCTCTGCGATGAGTGGCACTGAAACGGTCGTTGTTCCAGGGACTTCAGAAGCGAACTACGCCAAAATTGAGGACTTCAATACCCGAGAGGATGTGCTCTTTATTCCGCTAACTTCCAGCACCGATCCCAATGTTTTTCTGTCAGAAGACAGTACCCCTGGTGGTTATGATCTCTCCTTCAAATACGATAGCGAAACGGATACTGACATTTTTGCAGCCCTTAAGTTTGATCTAGCGCAGATCTTTGGTCCGGATGTGGAGTCTCTTAGCGACGATGCTAAGGAAGGTCTGATAAAGTCACTCAAGCAAGGGGCTTTAATCTTTGATTCTGACAATGCTTACCTGGGTTTGGATAGCCCTACCGCATTAGATATTGATTCTGATGACTTAGCATCACTAGGAACCAATAGTTTTCTGGTTCTAGGGGCTTACTCGGGTTGGGAACTTGAGGGAGGCTTAAACTCAGATTACCTTTATGGAACCAACTTTGGTGATGTGATCTATGGGTATAACCCAGGAGGCGGTGGGACGAGTAAAGATCCCGATGATGCCAAAGATGAGTTATATGGATTCGATGGTGATGATCTGTTCTTTGGGGGCAATGGCAATGACAAGTTTTTTGGCGGTCTGGGTTCAGATACGGTGTCCTATGACTATATCAACGATACTTTCGGTGGCCAGGGTATCGACGTTGACCTAACAAACATCGACCAGTACGACACACCAGGTTATGTCGATCCAGTCACGGGAACAACCTATGCTGAGGTTGAGAATGGTGGATTTGGAGATCAAGATCTTCTCTTCAGCATTGAAAACATCATTGGTACTCAATTTGCCGACACCATCACGGGTGATGATAATGACAACACCTTTATTGGTGGCGATGGTAATGACATGCTCAAAGGGGGTGGCGGCAATGACATCCTCAAGGGCGGTAACGGCGATGACACAGCTCTTTTTAGCGGGAATTTCGAGGACTACAGCTTCAGTGTGAGCAATGGCATTATTACTGTTACTGACAATGTCGGTACAGATGGAACAGATACCCTAGAATCCATTGAGAAACTGGGCTTTAGTGATGGCACCATCAAGGTGGATTGGCTTGATTACACCATCCGTTATGGTGCAGCTTACGGAGGTGGTGGTAATGATCTGGTTATTGCTGGCAGTGGCAGCCAACTCGCCGGAGGACGATGGGGGAATGATGCTTTTCTCGGTGGTGAAGGCAACGATAGCCTCTATGGTAACTACTACAGTGGCACAGACAATGGCAGTGTCATCGACTCCGCTGGGTTCTCCGGCGAATTTGCGAACTACACTTTTAGTGCCGATACGACTTACGACCGGAATCAGCTCCTAGTGACGGACAATGTCGGGACAGATGGCACCGACGCGCTGGACTCGATTGAAGAGCTGGTCTTTACTAACCAAAACGTAAGTGTTCACTACGGCACAGCGAATGCAGATGTCATCACAGGTGGCGATGAGGTTGATATCCTCTTCAGCAGCAATGGTGTAGATACCCTTACGGGTGGCGGTGGTGCAGATATCTTCTTGTTTGGTCGGTATTTTAATGGAGAGTCGAACACCATCACTGACTTTAGTGCGGCAGAAGGCGATGTCATTCAAATTGATAGCAGCGAGTTTTCCAAGAACTTTAGCCTGGGGTCTATTTCTGCTTGGGATGTCTCTATGGTGGGAGATATAAATGGCCTCTCGCTCCAAGTCGATAACGCCACTTTTGCCTATCTCGAAGGGGTTTCTAGTTTCGATATGAGCAATGACCTTGTGATTGTTTAGGACAGTGGCAAAGGCAAAGCGGATTTAGATAGGTCTTCTATTTCCGCCTGATAAAGCAAGACTTCTAATCACAACTCTTCTGGCAGGTGAATCGGTCAACGATTCACCTGCTTTTGTGAGGTTCTTGCCCGTTACCTGGCTCTGCCAGGTAATACCAAATCACAAAATGCCAGCTACAGATAAGGCATCCAAAATGCTCTTTCTGCCTGCAATAGAGGCAATAGTCGCTTGTTCGAGTTTCAGGAGTTGTTCGCGGATGAGTAGACGTAAGTCATTCAAAGTCGCAGGTCGTAACCAGCGTAATCGTTTTTTGAGAT
>JAAHHN010000089.1 GCA_010672165.1 Spirulina sp. SIO3F2
TGTGATCTGAGTTTGCAAGAACAAATGGAGACAATCGATGCGGTCAGTAAGCTGCTCCACCTGGACACAGGGATTGTTTGCGAAGTCTACACCATCATGTCCAATGAGACGATTTCAGCCCAAAGCAAAACCTTAATGGCAATGTCCACCCCTGTGACCCAAATTTGGGACAGTATCCTCCTGCTGCCGATAGTGGGCATTGTGGATTCTAAACGAGCCCAGGACATTATGAATGCAGTATTGGACGCCATTAACCGTACTCAATCTCGAATTTTCATCTTAGATATCAGTGGGGTCGCTGTTGTAGATACGGCTGTTGCCAATCACTTGATTAAAATCACCAAGGCAACTCGCTTGATGGGATGTGAATCGACAATTTCTGGAATTTCTCCCGCGATCGCCCAAACGATGATTGAACTGGGAATTGATGTGGGGACGATCAAAACAACGGCAAATATGATGGATGCCCTGAACGATTCCTTCCGTCGCCTCAATTTACGCATTTACAACGCAGAAAAATAAAAGTGATGATTCTAGATACAGAAGTTCAGCGTATTCCCATGCAACTCGCTCAAGGTTGTATTGTTGCTTCCATCCAAATTGATTTAACCGAAACTGTTATTGCCCAATTCCGCCAGGATCTTTTGACTCGTCTCCAGGAGACTGGGGCAAAAGGGGTGATTTTAGACCTATCCGGAGTAGAGGTTATGGATTTAGAGGATTTTGAGGCCCTCGATGCCCTGCTCTCTATGACAGCTGTTATGGGAGCTAAAAACATTCTAACGGGATTTCAGCCCGGGGTTGTTTCTACACTGATCGATTTCAATATTGAGATTGACCACTTGAATGCAACTTTAGATCTTGATGCAGCATTTGAGTTGATGCAGCAGTTAACAGCAGAAACCCATGGTTTAGAAAGTGGAATGGATAACGAAGAGCCAATGGATGTGGAAGACCCAATGGATCTAAAAAACACAGCAGATATGGAAACCAGTTCTATGGAAAATCTAGAGGAAAATGAATTTGACAATAAATCCGCAGAAACCGATTCGGATTTGGGTTCGTCAAGAATCTGATATTACCCGATCGGTCATTGAAACAGAACGCATCGCAAAACAGCTAGGGTTCGAAGATTTCTCAGCTAAAATGATTGCCACAGCAGTTTCTGAACTAGCACGTAATATTATTAAATATGCTGATCGGGGACAAGTCACTATTGCTGCGATTGATCAGGAAAAAAAATTAGGTCTAGAAATTGTTTGCCAAGATAATGGCCCTGGTATTGTTGATATTGCTAAAGCCATGGAGGATCGCTATAGTTCATCAGGTACATTGGGTTTGGGATTACCTGGAGTTAAACGAATGATGGATCATTTTGAAATCAATTCAATCATCAATAAGGGGACAAAAATTACCATTAGAAAATGGCTTAGTTAGTTGTTTTGTGTTTTGTCCATTAAGCTCGACAGCCTGACGCGAAAAACAACAATAGATCTACATGAAAACATCAAATAGGAACTGTTGCTATGGCAGAGTTGAAGTTTCAGATTTATGACAAATTCTGATTTATTTGGTGATCTTTCACCTATTAAAAATAGTCTGAAAGAGCTTGAATGATTTATCTAAAATTATTTGGGTATTATTTCAGATCAAGCTTTGATTTATGAAAAATTCAAAAAATGAATGATCTCAATGCTTTTGATGACTTGGAAAAAACAAATTATGCTGCATTTGGTCGGCCCTGTTTCGGAGAGCATGTGAGCGGAGATACTGCTATAATTGAAGTACGAGAAAATCACCTTTTTTTGGCAATTGTTGATGTATTGGGTCATGGCCCCGCAGCTCATGATTTATCTTTAAAGATCGAAGAATTCTTGAAAGAAAATTGGACAATTGATGTTCAAGAAACCTTACTAAATCTTCACAAAAATTGTCAAGGTACATTGGGGGCAGCGGTGGGTTTGGGGGTACTAGAAATGAGGACAGGTTTGTTGTCTTATTGTGGCGTTGGGAATACAGTAATTCGAGTTTTGGGATCGCGATCGCGACGACTTTACTCCACCAATGGCATCATTGGCAGTCGTATGCATACTCCGGTCGAACAACAGCTACAGTTAATACCCTCTGATATTCTTTTGCTCTATACCGATGGCATTAAAGATCGCTTTGAGCTAAGAGATTACCGACAGATTTTATATGAACGCTGCTTCACGATCGTGCGTAGAATTGTTCGCGATTTCAGCAAGCCCTATGATGACGCAACTTGTATTGCCTTGAAATACAAAAAAAATATTTCGGCAATTTAGTCCTGATTCTTCAATGGATTCTTGTAAGAAGGGTATGGAAGTAGGATTTTGAAATATTTCCATCTTCTAATTTTAGAAATATCTCAAAATGAAAAAAGCTTATGATTTCGCTAGGTAATATTTTCTTGGATAATCAGGATTCAATTACTGAGGTACGCAAGAAAATTCTCTCGGTACTTAAGATCTTAACAGGAGATAGAATTCTCGCAACGCGCATTGCCAGTGTGACTTCCCAAATGGGACGCTCACTTTATCATGGCCCCCTAAAATCACAATTGGTATTTGGTCTGTTTCGAGGGAGTGGTGGAGTGGGATTTTCGATCACATTTATGACACAAAAAAAATTACTGAAAACGGATTTAACTCAGGCTTTTTTTGATGAAATTTGTTCTCTTTCTCCTAAGGGAGATTGGAATCGAGTTCAGGGAATTATTTGGCTTGATACTATTGAGCTTCCATCCCCTTCAGTAGTTGAGAAAATTCGAAATATTTTAAAAGGAAAAAATCGGCAGCAGCTCATGGCTGAATTAGAGCAGAATAACCAGAAATTGTCAAAATCTCTCCATGAACTGCAAAAAACCACCTTGCTGAAAGACAAAATGTCATCCTTGAATGTCAAGCTGAAGCAAGAAAATTTGCGTATGGGAGCCCAACTCGAATTACTGCGAGAAATGCAGCAATTGATTTTACCAAAATTAGATGAATTGGCAAGCATAGAGGATCTGGATATTGCCGGATTTATGGAACCAGCAGATGAAGTTGGAGGAGACTACTATGATGTTTTATATACCGATGGCGTAGTGACAATTGCGATTGGTGATGTGACAGGACATGGGTTAGAAAGTGGCATTTTAATGGTAATGACTCAAGCCGCAGTACGAACGTTACAAGGAATTAAAGAAAATGATCCGATCCGTTTTTTGAATACCTTGAATCAGGTGATTTACGATAATATACAGCGTATGGAGTCTGAAAAAAATCTGACTTTGGCTATCTTAAACTATCGTGATCGCAAAGTCAGTGTTAGTGGGCAACACGAAGAAACAATTTTGTTTAGAAAAGGAGGTGAGATTGAGCGTGTTGACACCATGCATTTAGGATTTCCTGTTGGACTTTGTGATGATATTGCCGAATTTATCGATCATTACTTTTTTGAGTTGGACGTGGGAGATGGAATTGTCCTTTATACTGATGGCGTAGTTGAGGCAATGGATTTCAATAAAAAACAGTATGGTATTGAAAGACTTTGTGAGATGATCTCTCATTATTCTGATCGCTCCGCAGAAGAAATTCAAAAAGTAATTATTCAAGATGTCTATCAACATATTGGCGAACAGAAAGTACTTGACGACATTACTTTGTTGGTCTTAAAACAGAATTGAATTCAGAACGATTTAGGAGTAATGGAAATGGAAACAAAAATCTTCGGGGAATACTTAAAGGATCTTGCTGATTTGAATGCTGATAACGATTGCTTGGAAATGAGCTTTACCCCTACAGCTCAACCCATCAAACAACGATGGACAAAGAATAAACTGTCTGCGGATTTTGTGTCTGATTATTTCTTGACATTTATTCCTATTAGTGATGAGGAGGACTCCAAGAGTAAGCGTAAAAAAAAGCTCAGTAAAGGGTCAATTAATTACATAGCGAATGAGCTTCTTGAAAATGCGATGAAGTTTAATGATCACAACACCAAATATAAAATTCGTTTTGGTATTTATTTTGTCAATGATTCGACTGCACCTTTGGGATTGAAGATTGTTTTATATGCAACCAATGCAATTAGTAGTAAGACTGCTGATAAGTTCGAGAGCTTTATTATAGAGTTTCTAGAGAGTGATCTTGATGATCTCTTTATGCGTCAAATGGGGCTAGATGATGACGACGATGATGATGATGACAACGATGATGACGAAAATGAGTCATCAGGCTTGGGATTCATTACAATGTGCAATGACCATGAAGCCAAGTTGGGCTGGGAATTTGACACGATTTCCCATGATCCTCCAATTCGAACAGTAACGACAATGGCTCAGCTTACTGTATAACACCCTGCATCTTTCTCATACAAAAAATAAGGGAACTTAACCACCATGCAAGAAGAAGTTAAAGGTGAAGGTTATATCTTGCAATATGACCCAGAGACGGGAACCAAGGAAATTAAGGGTTCTGGAGAGTATCCTTATCTCATTCGATACGATCCAGAAACGAAACGAGTTGACTTCATTGGAGATTTAGCACTGGAAGGGCCAAAAGAATATAAGCCCATTAAAGATCTGCTCAACGGAATTGTGAACGCTGAGCCAGAACCGGAGGAAGTAACTCTCAACTTGCGCGAATTAGGGTTTTCCAATAGTTCTGGGATTCACATGCTATCTAAGTTTGTGATGAAAATAAGGAAAAAGAAAGGAATGCAATTGGTTGTGCAGGGATCTGAAGAGATCGCTTGGCAAGCTAAATCTTTGATCAATTTAAAGAAGCTACTGCCCGATCGCCTTACTCTAGAGTTGGAATAGGGTGCTGAATTTTGCACTATGATTTTGCAGATCAGTAATGGTTTGCGGTCAGCAGGGGTACGTTCAACAGCACTGGTGCTTTTGCGCCACTGGTGCATCGGGCTAGAATAACAGCATCGAAGTCTTTCTTGTCGGCTTAAAAGGGCAGTCAGGGAGCAAAGTGAGGAGAAGGGCTAAAAGAGCGCTAAGCAAAACCTGACCCAATATTCCTAGATAGAGATATAACGCAAACAAGCGGGATCATGGTGACAAAGCGATAGTTGCGAACTGCGAACGGATCGCTGACCATTGACCCGAGGGTCAATTCCCCTCAGACGAAATGTCCCCGAACCTCTTTACAGTGTTGCTAGGAATTTCTGTCCTTAGCAACAACGGCGACTTTTTCGACATTGCGTAACGACTCTAACTCCATTAATCAACAGGCGATCGCGTTTCTGGGTCGCACATTGATGCTAACAGCGGATGAGTTTTCCCTGATTTTAGTGCGCTGCAACTATCAGCGGCTTAAGCGGCGTACTCTTACTGCTTTGCAAGTTTGGTTTGAGCAGCAGGCTCCAACTGAGGACGTGAGCTGGCAAGTTGTTTATTTAACTGAGCAGACAACCCATCTGTTGAGTTTGCTCAAAACTGCGCATCACCAGCACCCTGGCCAAGCCTTAATGGTGATGAACCTAGAAGAGGGGGCAAATTTGGCAGCACTGCTCGAAGGCATGAACCGCGATCGCGACGAATTTCGCAAACAACTGCCAATTCCAGTAGTGCTGTGGCTTACGGATGCTACTTTTGCCGAGCTGACCCGCCGCGCTCTAGATTTTAAAACCTGGGGAGCGGCTTCTATCACCATTGAACTTTCGATCCAAGAAGCTCTGACCCTCTGGTGGGAAACAGTTGAATATCTCTTTGAGCAACTCTTAGCCGCTCAAACCCAGGCTTTTATTCCCAATCAAGCGCTAGATCTCGCCCCTGATGGACAACGCCGCCGGGAGTTGGAGACCGTTCGGCAACAGGTTAAACTCACCGCCGTCAACCAAGCCACCTGGCAGTTTATTTTGGGGCGAGATGCCTATGCAGTGGGTGATTTTGACGGTGCGATCGCCCATTTTCAGCGCAGTCTACCGATTTGGAGTCGTCAGCAGGGCTATTGGCGGCGTCAGCCCCTCACTTTTAAGCTGCCAGAATCCATTGAAATTACCAATCCGTTTGTTGAAAATAAGGGTTTTTTGTTGTTACACCTGGGTTTATGTTGGGCTCGCAAAGCGCAACAACCAGGGCAAACAGCAGCAGAACATTGGCAAACCGCCCAAGACTATTTGGCTGCCAGTTGGGAAATTTTTACCCTCAATAAACGGGCAGCGATCGCCGCTCCTGTACTTCTGCAATTGGGTCAAGTCCTGCAACAACAACAGGATTGGCTGACACTCAAACAACTCGCTCACTATGCGCTGACTCTAACCCCGATTCAAACGCAGCCAACAGCTTTAGCCCAGGTACATGGCTTTTTGGCCCGTGTTGCCCTCGCCCAGAAACAATATTTTGCTTGCGAACAACAAACTCAAGCTGCTTTGGCGCTCATTGCACCTGCCCCTGAGCCCCACACCCAAGATTGGGCCAATATTTTATTGATGCAAGCGGACTGTCAGGCCCAGCAAAATCAAACTGAACTCGCCCTCGCTACCCTAGAGCGCATCCGGCAGGAGTTGGTGGAATATTGGCATTATTGCCCACCCTATAGTTTGCTGACGAAGGAACAGCTCTATGGCAAAGTTCTTTTACAACTCCGTCAATTTTACTTTCGCCAAGGCCAATATCAAGCAGCCTTTGAGCGCAAGCAAGAGTATTACCAAATTATGCGCTGTCAAGGCGAATCCCAGTCCTTGGCAGCGGTTGGCACCATCACCGAACTGGGCGATGGGCGTCAACAAGCGGTGCAAGATTTTTTAGAACGCCTCAGTCGGAGCGATCACAAGCTGACGATCTTGCATGGGAGTTCGGGAGTGGGGAAAAGTCAGTTTTTGCAAACCTCATTGATTCCCACTCTTCAGCACACAATTTTGGCAGCGCGAGAGGTTGTACCCGTGTTGCAAAATCGCTATCGGGATTGGGAGCCGAATCTGTGTCAGCAATTCCAACGTGCTTTGCCCCGCCCGCTAAGTCACCCAGTAACGGATATGACCAGCTTGGTTGAGCATTTGCAACGCAATGATGAACATCAACTGATGACGGTGTTGATTTGGGATCAATTTGAAGAGTTTTTTGTCACCTGTTCCCAACCGAAACACCGCGATCGCTTTTATCAGTTCTTACAGCAAGTTTTGCGTCTACCGTTCGTCAAAATTATCTTGACGATCCGCGATGATGCTCTGCACCGTTTGTTGACTGTAGAAGAACAAGTTGATCTAGAGAATATTGACCATAATCTTCTGGACCGTCAAATTCGCTATGGCCTCCAGAATTTGAGCGTCGCAGAGGCCCAACGGGCATTACAAAACTGGCGAACCCACTTAGCAGCCCCGTTTACCCCAGACTTAATCACTGCTTTTGGGCAAGATTTAGCCGATTCTGAGGGTTGCATTCGCCCCTTGGAGTTGCAACTCTTAGCATTACAACTCCAAATCCAAGGCGTTACAACATTGGAGCAATATCGCCAATTGGGAGTGAATCCCAAACAGGCTTTAATTGTCCGCGCTTTGGATACGATTGTGGCCGATTGTGGTCCCGCCAATCAAACAACAGCTTGGCAAGTCTTACTGACCTTAACCCACGATCACAACACCCGATTACTAAGAACCCGTGCCGAACTCCGGCAACGGTTAGTGAATCGGATGCGTCAGTCCCTGCCTACTCTAGATGTGGATGCTCAACTTGACTTGATCTTGACAGTATTCGTGGGGTCAGAATTGGTGCGACCTCGCCACGATGGGACTGAATGCCGTTACCAGCTCAGTCATGACTATTTAGTCCCCACGATTCGTTGGCTTTATCGGCAACGAACTGACGCGGCCATTGCGGCTGAGTTTGCCCAAAGCGAACGCCGTTGGCATCGGGCCCGACGGCAAAAACGGTGGGCTTGGGTGTTGGGCGGGGTGATGACAGCCCTGGCTGGTAGTATGGCGCTCTGGGCGGGCCAGATTTACCAGCAGCACCAAGCAGTCGAGCAAGAGCGACGTGTGGCTGAGTTGCAAGCGCGAAGCGCCACAGCTCAAGTGGCATTAGTGAGGGGCGATCGCTTCACCGCTCTTTTGCAGGCGTTACGGGCGGCGGATCAACTGCATCAGCAAGTCAGAGGGACTCAAACTCAATTTCCCCTGACCACTACTGCTCCGATTCCCAGTCAGGTACAACTGGCTGTTCTGGGCATATTGGAGCAGGCGTTACACAGTGTTTGGGAGCGCAATCGTTTCGTGGGCCACCAAGAAACCGTTTGGGAAGCGGTTTATGCACCAGATGGCCAGATAATTGCCTCGGTGAGTAATGATCACACGGTGCGGCTCTGGTCAACTCAAGGCGAGGCTTTAGCCACACTTGAAGCGGAGGCGAGTTTAACGAGTGTGGTCATTCGCAATCGCCATGATGGCTACAGTGTGATTGCAAGTGGTCTTAACGGCCAGCTTTACGAATGGCAGGTTAGTCTTGAGCCAACAATGAGTCGTCTTCAGCGTCAATGGATGGCCCATGAGCAGGCTGTGTATGGCCTGGCTCTTAGTCTGGATCAGACCCAATTGGCAACAGCAAGTGCTGATGGAACGATAAAGCTATGGACATTGGCGGGTGAACGATTACAGACATTGTTGGGTCATACTGACGAGGTGCAATGGTTGACGTTCAGCCCAGATGGTCAGCTCCTGGCTTCTGTCAGTAAAGACCGGACGATTAAGCTCTGGTCAACCCACACCGGTCAATTGCAACGAACCCTAACTGGCCATCAAGAGTCCATTACTGGAGTTGCGTTTAATCCAGACAGCCAAACCCTAGCAACAGTGGGCCATGAAAACCAGATTTATCTCTGGAGTCGCCAAGGGCAGCTAATCCGCAAGTGGCCGGGTCATAGGGCAGCCAGTTTGACTGTGCAGTTTAGTCCGGATGGGCAGTTCTTGCTCACGGGCAGCACCGATCGCACCATCAAGTTGTGGGATTTGCAAGGTCAGCTCCAACAAACACTCAATAGCCATCGAGATCAGGTGACAGCAGTGCGCTTTAGTCCCGACGGTCAGCACATTCTATCCAGTAGCGCTGATAAAACGGTGCGACTGTGGCAGATGGAAGGGCAACCCCGTACACAATGGGATGCCCATGCAGGGCCAGTTTGGTCATTGGAATTTGATCCCCGTGATGGCCGGTTGGTTAGTGGCAGTGAAGATAGCACAGCCAAGCTCTGGACGCTGACCGGTCAGCTCCGTCGGACGTTTGCGGGACATCAAGGGGCAGTCACGGCAGTGCGCTTTACTCCGGATGGTCAAACTTTGGCGACCGCGAGTGTCGATCAGCGTATTGGTTTATGGCAAAGAAATGGACAACATCAGGGCTGGCTAACGGGTCATCAAGATATTGTGGTGGATGTGCAATGGCATCCCCAGGGGCAGCTCTTGGCGAGTGGGAGCCGCGATCGCACAGTACGGCTATGGTCCACGATGCTGGGTCAAAATCAGTCGAGTCAGAACCCACCACAGACGGCTGCGCTAATGCTGCACCCATCTCAAACCCTCCAAGGTCATACAGCACGCTTCAATGCGCTGGCTTGGAGTCCGGATGGCCGCTGGTTGGCCTCGGCTGGGGATGAAAATTTATTCCTGTGGCCCCAAACCCAAGGGCAGTTGGGAGAGCCCCGGCCCCTTGAGAGCCCCCATGAAGTGGTTGTGGCGCTGGCGTTTGAGCAACTGAATAACCCCAAACGCTGGCTTGCCACCGCAAGTTATGACGATCTGGTGCAGTTTTGGACGCCTACGGGCGAGGTGACGCACCAGATGATGAATTTTAGTGATAGCGTAACCCGTCTGCGCTTTAGTCCGGATGGTGAATTGATGGCCACCCTGAGCTGGGATCATCGCTTGCAACTATGGCATTGGCAAGGAGAATTGCTGCAAGAATGGGTTAATTCAGACTCGCCACTGACGAGTTTGGCCTGGCGAGCCGATGGGGGGGCGATCGCAACCGGCAGTGAAGATGGCACAGTGGTGCTTTGGAATTTGGAGTTAGAGACGTTGATGGCGCAAGGCTGTCAATGGTTGGCGGATTATTTTGCCCATCATCCTCGGGTGACGGAGCGCGATCGGGCGATTTGTGCAGGGGATGGAAAATCTTGAACTGGGAGCGAGCTGATTCTGCATTTTGATCAACTAAGGGCTGTCATCAGTTAGATTTAAAACTCTGACTATGACTGGCTCACAGCCCCTTTTTCTATTGTTTGGGTCGGGCGCTCTATCCATTGTCTCGTCAGGCTTCTGGTGTTAACTGAAGACACGCCCTAGTTTTGCTCAAGATTGGGCGATCGCCAGCTTAAAATAAAACGTTGTTTTAAAATGAGGAACTGAATGAAAATCAATTTCCCCCCCATGCAGCTCAATGATTTTCTTACTGATATTTAAACCTAAGCCTGTTCCTGGTAGTTTCTGATTGGCTTTCGAGCCAATTTGTTGGAAGCGGGCGAACAAGAGGTTTTGTTTCTCAATAGGGATACCTGGACCATGATCAGTCACCGAAACCTTCACCCGCTCACCCTCACAATCAACGCCGATATCAATGACATCTTGGGGATGGGTAAACTTTGCTGCATTGGAGATTAAGTTGCTAATCACCTGCAACAGCCGTTGTTGATCCGCATTCACCATCACCATCGGTTGGGCACAATGACAGCAATGCAGCTTCACATTCACATTAAACCGTTTGCAATAGTCTTGATTAAGTTGGATTGATTCTTCTAGCAACGCAACGAGATCAAATTCTGAAAAATGTAAGACAAGTTTGCCAGACTCCAATCGAGAAAGATCTAAAATATCATTGACTAAATCAAGCAATCGTTCACTATTGCGATAGGCGATCCCCAGAAGCTCTTGCTGCTGATCCGAAGAAACTTGTTTCTCTGCATCATTATTGAGCAGGGATAACGAGCCATAAATTGAAGTTAATGGTGTTCTCAATTCGTGGCTCACCATGGCAGTGAATTCATCCTTGATCTGATCAAGTTTTTTGAGGGCTTTAACTTTGAGGCGTAATTCCAGTTGGCTGACCACTTGACGGGCCAAGGCTTGCAACGCCGCCTTTTGAGACACGGATAAGGTTCGAGGCTCATGGGCAATTACACATAACGTTCCCACATTGGTGTTGTCACTCATCAGCAACGGCACACCCGCATAAAACCTCACGTGGGGTTGGCCCGTGACTAACGGATTATCAGCAAAACGCTCATCCTGAGACGAATCCTCAACGAGCATTATCTTTTCATTGAGAATGGTATGGGCACAAAAAGCCAAGTCACGCGGGGTTTCGCTGGCCGCAAGGCCATATTTAGATTTGAACCATTGACGATCGCGATCAACCAAACTCACCAAGGCGATCGGCGTTTGGCAAATTTCTGCTGCAAGCTGAGTCAAGTCATCGTAGGCTTGCTCACCGAGTGTGTCTAAAATGTCCAATTCATACAAAGTTTGGAGGCGAGCCTCTTCATTTTTGGGCAGTTCAGCACTGATCATCATTCACAATTATTGCTTTTGTTATTAACCAGACTGTAGATGCAAATTAGGTCTATCGATGAAGGCTCTAGAGGTTGCCATCAATTAAGCGAAATCCCCAATGGGAAAATCTATCAGCTTCCGTAGAGCAAGGCTAGACTGAGCTCGATCATTTTACGAAAGCTAAAACCTTCTTCTAGTGGGCAATACCCACCCTAGTAGTGTATCTAGCTCGAATTTTGTAGGTTGAGTTAGCGTTAGCGTAACTCAACACAACCCTTGCTGCTGTTGTGGGTTACTCTGCGAGAAGGCTGCGCCAACGTTCCTCAACTACAACCTACAATTTACCTACATTTTTAAGCTGGACGCTCTATTAGGCAATGTATTAACTGTGTCCATTGTTGCTATCGTTGCCCCAATGCTTATCCTGACTTGGCAGTGGACTATACTCCCGTTCTATTTATAAATGTAGCTTGTGCTACTAAACAAAGATCTTAAAGCATATTAGCGATTCTTGAAGAAGACGGTTGCCCGACTCACACCATCCTCAGTGCCATTGCTGGTGAGCACCAAGGACTGTAAGTTATCCAACAGCGGTTTTGCCGCCACATCTGCCACCTTCAGGAGGGGAAACCGTTGCTCCAATAGCGGTTTCATTTTGGGCCAATCGAGATAAAAGTAGCCCGTATTGGGGATGGGTAACGTGGCGATCGCCCCCTTAAAATCGCGGTTACTTAACAGTGAAGCCCGCTGGGGTTGCACCATATTGGTAATCACATTGAGGGAATTGGAAATCAGTTCATAGTCACCAATGGTGGCATGAACTCCCCGTACCTGGGCATCGACCTGACCCCCAAGGGCGACCAGTTCTGTCCAAACGATCACAGGTTTATCTGCAATGGAGAGGGTGGCAAGGCTTAAATCTTGAGCTTGGGCAAGCTCGTCTAGGTGAGTAATGGCTGTATCGGTCGCATCATTGCGCCGTGCCGCCAAGATCCAATCTCGGTTTGGCAACAACGAGATGGCATAGTCCCCCTCTACCCAACTGAAAATATCTTGAGGCAGGTCAATGCCGAGTGGGCTTTGCACCTCAGCGATCGCATTTTGTACCAAACCCAAGACCGGACTTTCATCCCCCAAGCCCATGACAATTTGCTGCCAAAACTGGCTAAGATTGTTGCCTGCGGCGGTGAGGCTGGTTTGGGGGGGTAAATAGCCCAAGGCTGCAACGGGCTGCTCTAATGTAGGGCGCGATCGCACCGTATTGAGTACCCCCGTGAGCGTAGTATCAGCCACCAACCCGTCATCGGCGAGCTTTAACGCCAAGGTGATGGTGGGCGCTATTTCCTGGGTATCGGTTGCAAACACCTTGGCCACCGCCAACAAATTCACATAGGCCAAACCAACATGGGGTTCGGTTAAAGCATCTAAGGCATCTTGATAGGCCGAACTCTGGGTCAGATTGAGCTGGGGCACTTGCACATTATTGATCGCCTCGCGGAGCACTTTCGGGTGATTGGCAAAGAGCACATAGCGATCGCCCACCACTGCACTCGCTAGGGGGGTGGTCTGGTCAGTTCGCAAACGCGGATAAACAATATTCACTCCCTTATATTGCTCAAAGACGAGATCGGACTGTCCCGCGATCGCACTTTTGGCATAGAGCAGTTGCAAAAACTCCCGTGCCAATGCGCTGTTTTTCGCGGTTGCAGCGAGTAAGTAACCTGGCTGTTGACCATTGTCCGGATTGCGATCGTAGTCAATAGATGTCATTGCCACGGTGACTTCTTCTCCCAACCAAGGCCGAATATCACGGCGATAATCCAGACCCGTTGGGGCGAGTAACCCCGCTTTAAGATTGGCCAGCTCTTGGCGTAGTGCCCGACGCTGGGCGAGGGGGGTTTGGGTTTGAACCAAGGCTTCGAGACGCTCCGGATTCACCAGCAGCGAGAGCATGACGGGCGACTGTCGTGATACAAAGATAGAGGCAGTGGGCGGCTCGGTCACGCCACCGTCTTTAAGGTTGAGGGGACTTTGGGCGAGAACCCAGGCAAAACCACCACCTGCGATGACGAGCATTGCTGCGGCAAATGCCAGCAACGCTGTTAAAAATGACCGCATCGTCATATCGTATTGATCCCCGTTCTTGAGTCCTATGGTCAAACCACGTCCATCATTATTTCAGCTTCGTTCAGTTTGCGGCGACTGGTTTGTCAATCTGTTACATGCGAGGGAGTGATGACTTTTAAGCTCAGTGATATTGTGCCTTGGGGGCGTTCGGCCACGGAATATCAAGGCATGTTTAACCTCAATGCCCAGGATCTCACGGGCCGGATTTTGGACTGTGGTGGTGGCCCGGCCAGTTTCAATGCCCGAATGACAACTCAGGGGTGCTCCATTGTTTCTTGTGATCCCCTTTATCAATTCTCCGTTGCAGAAATTGAGCAGCGGATTCAAGCGGTGCGCCCTGTGATTTTGGCGGGGGTTGAGCAGACCTGCGATCGTTTTGTTTGGTCGCAAATTCGCTCCCTAGTAGAGTTAGACACCATCCGTATGAATGCGATGCAGCAGTTTTTGCAAGATTTACTCTGTGGCAAAGCGGACGGGCGCTATGTGGTTGCTGAGCTGCCTCGGTTACCCTTTGGCGATCGCACCTTTGACCTAGCGATTTCTTCTCATCTGCTCTTTACCTATTCAGACCAGTTCTCGGCGGAGTTCCATGTGGCAGCTTTACGAGAACTTCTGCGTGTTGCCCCAGAAGTACGGATTTTTCCGATTGTGGAGAATTTTACTGGGGAACCGTCGCCCCATCTGCCTATTGTGCTCGAACAACTCCAAACGGAAGTGAAACAGCTTGAAGTTGTAACGGTGGGTTACGAATTCCAAAGAAATGGTAACGAAATGCTGCGGATTGTTGCGTGACTTGAGTTGCTCCAAACTCAATTCCAGTCAACGGTTCACCTCAATTCTTTGGGGTTTCTTAGGATTAACGAGCGCGATCGATCCTGGGTGTTAGTTTGAGTAGAATGCAAGTTTACAAAACTGCCTCCTAGAATCGGAGGGTGAAGCTGGGTTGCAAAACGACCATGTATTAAGGTTGTCTTAAGTGTTTTATCAGGAATTGCATAATCTACTCAATTTATGGTGGCATCAATAGATTTTATTGAGGAAAACAGATTAACATAGCCATTTTTTAAAAATCATATGTTCTATCCTGATTGGATGAATTTGTTTGTGAACAGAGAAAAATCTCTGACCTTGAGCACATCTCAATCGGATATCGAGCCGCATCCTCAGTACTATAGCTGATAGCATTGTGCGGGTTGAAAATAATATCCGAAAGCAGGCTCAAGTTTTCTTGGGCTTGCATCAATGCAATAAGACAACGCTATTTCTTGGCTGATATGAAAGCAGCGATTTAAATAAACGGAGCTACTCCGGATGAACATTAACCGAATCATCACTCCCCGTCGGATGAGAACTTCCCGTCGGATGAGAACTTTAGGGGTAAAACTAAGACGACGTCCTATCCTCATTAGATGGCCGCAGTTTTCCCAAATGGACAAGCTTTTGATCTCCTTCCAACACCTTTCATTATGGGTTCCCTCGCGTCGCCTCCGTGTGAGTAGTTATCTCGTCGCAATTGCGGTGCTGCTCTATCTGACTAATCAAGGTATTCGCATTGATATGCCAGCCCATGAGCAGTACCAACGGCTACTGGTTGTGCAAAAGGGTCTAGATGCTCAGTTAAGCGAGGCGATTCTTGTTACACGCTATCAGGCTCAAAGTTCTTATGATCCTGTCCTTAAGGTGCTCAAAACTCTAGAAAAAAACGTTCAAAATTTACAAACGATTCCTGACTTTCTCCAGACGCTGAATACAGCGGACATGCAAAAATATCTTCAACAGAAAGAAACCATCCTCAGCCAAGTCAACCAACGGACTGACACTTTTAAGACGCAAAATTCGATCTTAAAAAACTCACTGATCTATTTACCCACACTCAAAGCACGTTTGCTCGAACAGCTCTCCCCTGAAACTGCTCAGTTATTAACTCGTGATCTTGATCAACTCATCAGTCAGGTCATCCTTTATAGCCAGACGACAGAACCTAGCGCCGCACGAAAAATCAAGGAAGCGATCGCTCGTTTGCAACGGACCCAAGCCCAAGCTAGGTTTGACATCCCCGAAGCATCCCTTAATTTGGTGATTCAACATGCCCAAATTGTGTTGGACTATCAACCTCAGGTGGAAGCACTCAGTCAAGAATTACTAGAACTCTCCAATACAGGGATTTCTGAACAATTAGAGCAAGTTTATCAACATCATTATGCTCAAGCCCGAGAGTTGGCGAATTTGAATCGTGCTGCGATCTATGGTGTGGTGTTGATGACCGTGCTCTGGACAGCCTATTGGGTGATTGCCTATATGCTCCAACTCACACGCCAGGCTCAAAATAGTAGTAAAGAGCTGCAAACAACATTGCAAGAGTTGCAGCAAACCCAAAGTCAACTGATTCAATCCGAAAAGTTGTCTAGCTTAGGCCAATTGGTGGCAGGAGTTGCCCATGAAATTAATAATCCGGTGAGCTTTATTTATGGCAATTTGCAACCGGCTGAGCAATATACTGAAGATCTATTGAAATTGTTGCATCAATATCAACAGGAATACCCCCAAGCCAATGAAAATATTGAGCAACTGAAAGCAGATATTGATCTCCCATTTCTCGAAACAGACTTTCCCCAGGTGATCGATTCCATGCGTCAAGGTGCGCAACGAATTAAAACGATCGTTTTGGGTTTGCGTAATTTCTCGCGCTTAGATGAAACCGGCATCAAAACAGTCAATTTACATGAAGGGATTGACAGTACCTTAATGTTGCTCAAAAGCCAATTCCAGTCCCATTGTGGGCGATCGCAAATTGAAATCATTCGGAATTATGGAACGCTGCCTCTGGTAACCTGCGAACCGGGGCCCATGAATCAGGTTTTCTTGAATCTGCTCAGTAATGCTATTGACGCGATCCATGACCGGAATCAAGCGCTCAACGCTGAAGAGACTTCACCCCTGAGTCAAATCACAATTACGACTCAGATCAGTCCGCAAAATTCCCAATGGATTCAAATTACGGTTGCAGATACAGGGCCGGGAATGTCTGATCGGGTTCAACAACAGGTTTTTGATCCGTTTTTTACAACTAAAGCCATTGGTCAAGGCAGCGGTTTGGGCCTATCCAGCAGTTACGATATTGTCGTTAATCAACATGGCGGTCAGCTCTCTTGCCACTCTAAGCTGGGGGCCGGGAGTGAATTTATTTTAACGTTACCCATTCAACCGGAGTGAAGGTGAACGTGGGAACGCAATGGTATACAGGTCGTTCAATTTGGCAACGGTGGGGTGGGCACATTGTTTTGGGGCTACTCGTGCTGTTGAGCTTGTTGGTTTATCATCTGCTTCAGCAAGGAGTACTTCAGGTTCAACCCACGGTTTCAAGAGAAATTAACACGGTGGAACTGGCGAATGAGCCAATCCTCCCCTTACCTGAAACCCTGAATCTAAATCCAGCCAAAGTTAAATTAGGCGAACAACTCTTTCATGAACCGCGTCTTTCCGCAGATGATACCGTTTCTTGTGCGAGTTGTCATAATCTTTCTCTCGGTGGTGTGGATCACCTGGCCATGGCTGTGGGCATGAATCGGCAGGTGGGGGCCATCAACACACCCACGGTCTTCAATAGTGGCTTTAATTTTCGGCAGTTTTGGGATGGTCGTGCCGCAACGTTAGAAGACCAGATTGATGGACCGATTCATGATCCAAGGGAAATGGACAGTGATTGGCCCCAGATTCTTCGCAAGCTCCAACAGATTCCGGCTTATCATCAGGCGTTTGAGCAACTCTATGCCCAAGGCATCACAGAAGCTACCGTTAAAAATGCGATCGCCACCTATGAACGGTCATTAATCACCCCTTCTCGCTTCGATCGCTACCTACGGGGTGAATTTAGTGCCCTAACCGTTGATGAGCGCGAGGGCTATCGCCGCTTTAAGCAACTGGGTTGTGTCACCTGCCATCAAGGGATCAATATCGGGGGGAATTTGTTTCAAAAAATTGGCTTGTTTGGGGACTATTTCCGCGATCGCGGCAGTGCCATCACCACTGCCGATTTAGGACGTTACAACGTCACCCAAGCTGAGCGCGATCGTCATGTTTTTAAAGTCCCAAGCCTCCGCCATATTACCCGTACTGCTCCCTATTTTCATGATGGCAGTGCCAAGACCCTGGAAGTCGCGGTCAAGCAGATGGCAAAGTATCAATTAGGCCAAGAGCTTTCATCAGAGGATATCAATTTAATTATTCAGTTTCTCATTGCACTCACAGGCGAAGAATAATTATCAATCCTGCACAAAAAAAGAGATCTTCAGATATGAATATGCTCAACTGATAGAAAGCTGCCAACACATCAGACAGCGTAAGTGAAAGTCCTCGAAATTTCTGAATCTATACCCTAATCTCTTGATCAATTTCAAACGATTATTAATACCTTCGGCAGCTCCACTTGTTGTTCTTGTTTCAAAGTATGCTGTGATTTTGTCAAACCAACGATATATTATACCAACATTATCTTTGAATATATCTGTGGCATCTTTCATCCATCCTTTCCTTAAGGCTATTTCATCTATTCCTAAACGCTTGATATTACTCGGGTTGAATTTCCATTTTTTTGCGCAGGTATTCCAGCATTGATTTCACTAAATCATCTGTGATACCGTTGTTTTTGGCAACATTATGTATGTTGCTATGCATCAGTTGCTTAATTACATATTCAGCAAAACGCTCTGTGTACTGCTTGCGTTCTCCAATAAAATTGAGTACTTCACTAAATGGCTTTTTACAGAGTTTGCATTTGAATTGGCGGCGATTGTATTTTAGGACTGTATCTTTGTCACTAATCTTTAAGTCTCTTGCCATATGCCAATGATTCTGATGAACTGACTGACTTGTCTCTCCACAGCGTGGACAAATAGAACTCGTGCTTTCCCTTTCTATCTCTAGAATTATTTGACTTCCACAGTTCTGATAGTGATTGACTTTTACATTTTCTAGATTTAGAAGTTCAGTTAATAACTCTTGCATGTCCAAAAAATCCATCAACTCTTATGACAGGATATCAAATCCTGAAGAGCAAAAAAAAGCAGCAAACGTATTGCTTGCTGCCCATTACTGGATTTGTTTGTGAGGAAAGTTAAAGAAGCGTTGTGCCAAACACAACAGTGCTGCTTAAAACTTAAAGCGAGTCCGGATTGCACCAACCAACACCGAGGGGTTGTTGTCGTTGTTGTTAGGTGCAGTGATCAAGAACAAACCGGGGGTGATGTCAATCCCATCGGTGAGCTTAATCCGGTAGAACGCTTCCAAGTGCCAGCCCACATCCGGGTCGGAACGGCTGTCGGTCGCGCTCAGGTCGAGGGCAGTGTTGCCAGCCAAGCCACCCTCTGCATAAGCGAGGTAGGGTTGACGACCGAAGATAAAGCCGAGCTGGTTGCCGTCGCCACCGAGGTCGGGGAAACCCAGGGTGAGGGCATAGTTCCAGACATCAGCAGAACCCGTGCCTTGAACAATTGCGTTCGCATAACCCGCCCAGGCACCGACGAAGAAGCTATCGCTCACGTTGTAGAGTGCCTCTAAACCGTAGGAATTGTTGGTGGTGGGGACAGCGCCGATATCCACGCCAGACGCATTGCTACCCGTGCCATGATCTAGACCCGCAGCGCGAGAGAAGCCATGAACAAAGGACGCTGCCAGAGCCAAGTCACCATTGTCATAGGTGATCTGGGCAGGAATGGCATAGTCACCGCTGAAAATACCATGGGTAGCAACGCTGGCTTCACCAGCCATGTAACCCACTTCAAACTTGAGGTCATCAGTAAGGTCATACCCAATCCCAACGGCAGCTTGTTCACCCGTGCCGCGATAAATGAAAGGATTACGCTGACCGAAGCGAGAAATCGCACCGCCACCACTAGAAGCGAAGGGGTTAAGCACAGTGAGGATATCATCCCGACCCGCACCATTTGCCCATACTTGGATTGAAGCCCGATCGCCTAGAGGGCTGGTATAGAAAACCTGGTCAATTTCAAAGGGATCGACGCCACGATAACCAGTCCGCGCTTCATTGGCAAAAGAACCCCTAACATCAAAATCTTGGATGTTGCGAGTCGCCAGACGCAAGCCCAACTGGTCTTTCCCATTGAAGGAGGTGTTGAGACGTAAACGAGCGCGATAGCCGAAGGTGATTTCGTCAGCTCCCTCGCCGTCAGCAGCGATACGGTTACCATCCGCTTCATTGTCGAACTGGCCACCGTAGAACGCCTGCTGAGCCGCGAACAGCACTTCACCCTTGAACTTGGTGGTGGTGGAGAACTGGTTGTCTTCCAAGAAGGACACCCGGCTTTCGAGGGCATCAACTCTTGCACCAAGCGCATTCAGCTCAGCCTCGAAGTCTTGCATTAAGCGCTGGAGGGTTTCGAGGTCTTCACGAGTAACGAAGTCAGCGGTGGTCTCAGCGATGAGACGCTCGATCTGTTGCATACAGGCGTTAAGACCTGCTGCAAACTCGTAACGAGAGAGGGCACGATTGCCACGGAAGGTGCCGTTGGGATAACCCTTGAGGCAGTCGTAGCGACGCACCAAATCATCAAGGGCTTGGTAAGCCCAGTCGCTGGGGGAAACATCGCTAAACTGAGCAGCACCAACGCCTTGACCAAAAGATTGGTAGCCCTGATCGCTGTAGTTCTGAACACTGTTGAGCACGTCTTGGGTGCTCTGGGCGTTTGCTGCCAAGGGTTGCGCCATTAATAGCGAAGATCCCAGTACAGCCGGTAAATATTTGCGTAAGTTCGGCATCAGTAGTAAATCCTTCACTCCTCGAGAATAGATTTAGTGGTGTTGCGCCTCCCTGACGGAATGCCTTCAGCAGTGAGTGGCGATCGCCATGCACACCATGAAGAAATTCAAGCCAAGAGAGTGGTTAATTTAGGCAACTGAAACTTGACAATCCGGATTATAACGCAAGTTGTTCTTAATAATCGTCGAATGTAAATATTAAAAATGCAAATCAAAAAGTATTCAGTGATACAGGATTTCCGAAGGCAAGGTTGGCAATATCTCATTGAACTAAAACCCTTTAATACTATATTCAACAAGGCTTCTGCTCACTACCTTCACAACAGCAGTCGCCCCTCGGCTCACCGAATGATGCAGGCTTGCCCCAGAATGCATTCTTGATATAGAGTCTCAATAGATTAGCTGATTCTATTGAAATCCTAGATTGCATACTCTATTCTGAATGCTCATGCAATGCGATCGTTCAACTTGTGAGCTAGGGGTTAGATAAGTTGATTGTCTAAGTTTTGTGGCTCTTCAGTATTTTATATGTTGATTTGGTGGTATAGATCGCTGAAAGCCTTACGAGATAGGGCTTGTGAAAGACAAGTAAATACAAGAACTTCCAAATACTCAAAAAGCCTGTTAGATATGAGATTCAGATATTTAAGCGATAAGTTAGCATACTCAAACCTGAAAAGCCAGTTTTGTGATGGCAGATAGTAGTCTGCTCGCACCACCCAAAATCCAGCTCAACCTAACAGCAAACCTGCATCTAGCAGACTAAAGGGCAAATGTTAAGGGAAGAATAAGGCGGCATCATCATTGTTTTAAAAATTGTCTGAGGCATGTAGGCAAGGCTCTGAGGTAATTGGGCAGCCTGATGTCAAGCGCTTCAGAAGCGCTGTAGAACGGTGTGTTTATGTTGAGGACAGATAGTTTAAACCCAGACGAGGTTGATTATGTAGTTTTCAGAATTCTGTAGGGGCAATCCCCCTGTGGTTGCCCCAGATCTTGCTGGGGTAGGCACGGGGGCTCTACCCCTACTGGGAGAACTTTGGGTTTCAAGCTGGACGAAGTTTAGCCCATGCTTTTGATTTGAGGCTTGTGCAATACAATCGATAGGCTAGATAGATTGTCCTGAATGGGACAATACCCATTCCTCCGTGTGAACTTAAGCGTGAAATTCCCCAGTGGCAAGGGCTTCAGTTGCGACCCACACCCGACCCACCCCAGTCTGGCGTCGCCAGACCTGCCCCTCCCAGGAGGGGATTTTTCATCTCCTCTTGGGAGGAGTACCCGTAGGGGGAGGTGGGTCAACCCACTCGAACTCCCACCAGAAGCTGAATACATCGTTAAGTTCACGCCAATGATACCCATTGCGCTCCAAAATTTTCTTGCCATGACTTATTTGCAATCTCACCACCGTGTTGCGATCCTGCTCCATCGAGGGATTCGAGATGGGAGTGGCAAAACTGGTTTAACGTTTTTGCGGTATGGCAAATCGCCTGTAGTCGCACTTATTGACCAAGACTGTAGTGGTGACACGTCGCGCAATTGGCTGACAACCCCAACTGAAATTCCGATTGTGGGGTCAGTGAGTGATGCTTTGGCCTATGAACCGGATGTATTGCTGATTGGCATCGCACCATCCGGTGGTCGCTTGCCAGATGCGTGGTTGGAAGAGGTGAAACTGGGGGTAACAGCGGGCTTATCGGTGGTGAATGGTCTGCATACGCCGATGAACCCACTGTTCTTGGATATTCCCCAACAACCAGAGCAATGGATTTGGGATGTGCGCCAAGAACCCGAGACCCTTCCTATTGGTAAAGGCCGAGCCCGGAATTTGTCCTGTCAGCGGGTGTTGACGGTGGGTACGGATATGATTGTGGGCAAGATGTCAGCGGGTTTAGAACTCTGGCGCTGCGCCCAGCAAGCAGGTTACGCCACGGAGTTCCTGGCAACGGGGCAAAGCGGCATGATGATTACCGGTTCAGGCGTGCCGTTGGATGCCATTCGGGTAGATTTTGCGGCGGGGGCGATCGAGCAGCAAACCCTTGAGCTGGGTCAGGATTGTGAGTTGCTGTGGGTTGAAGGCCAAGGCTCTCTCCTCCATCCCGGTTCAACCGCTACCCTTCCCCTGATGCGGGGCAGCCAACCCACCGATTTTATTTTAGTGCATCGGGCAGGTCTGGAGGCGATTCACAATTGCCCTGAGGTGAAGATTCCGCCCCTCTCTGAAGTTGTTCAGCTCTATGAAGCGGTAGCTGCGGGGGCAGGAGCGTTTGCACCGGCTCCGGTGCGGGGGATCGCGTTGAATACTCGGGTGCTGGATGAGAGGGCCGCGAAAAAAGCGATCGCTCAGGTTGAAGATGAAACGGGTTTGCCTTGTACGGATGTGGTGCGGTTTGGGGCTGAGCCGTTGCTGGCGGCAGTTTTAGCGGGGAAACAGCAACAGTGAAGGGGATTTTTTGCTTTTGCCAAGAATTGAAGATATTTAAAGAGAGATGCACCTGTTGTTGGGGTGTGTGAAGGATTTGAGTGTTGCATAATTGCGGGAGGAAATAGATTCAGGGCAAGTCATACCAAATTCGAAAACTAGGACTACAGATCAAAAAGTGAGGGCTGAGCGGAATCGAAGCCCGGCAATCAGAACTGAGTTTTATCTGTAGTTAGACTTTTGGTTTTTGGTATCACACGATCAAGTTTTGTGCCTGATTGGCCTTTATGCATTGATGGATAATCCTCCTTCATTTCGGCAACTCAAATTCTCACCGGACGAACAGTAACCGTGATCCGGGGTTCAGCCCTGTCTTATGTCTGACAACGCGGGCAAAAATGGGTCGATCGCCCCGTAATCTTGATTCGTTCAATCGCCTCCCCGCAAACCTTACACGGCTCCCCCGTCCGGCCATACACCTGCGCTGCGTCCCCATAATTGCCAGGGACACCGAGTAAACTCAGGAAATCACTGAAGGTTGTGCCGCCTTTGGCGATCGCTGCCTCCAGTACTTGAGGAATTGCAGCATGGATGCAACGAATTTGGGAAGCCTTGAGATCAGCCGCAACGCGATCCGGCCGAACCCCACTCACAAACAACACCTCATCTGCATAGATATTTCCCAAGCCCGCGACGAGATATTGATCTAACAATGCCGCCTTAATCGTGCGACGGGTGCGACGTAAACGTTGGGTCAAATACTCAACCGTAAATTCTGGCGCAAACGGCTCTGGTCCCAACCGTTGCAAGCCTGTAATGATGGTTTCCGGTGGGGTCTTAGGTGGCACAAGCCACATCTGCCCAAATGTACGCGTATCCACAAACCGCAGTTCCTGATTATCCTGGCAAAACAGCCGAATACGCGTGTGTTTTTCTAAGGGGCGATCGCGCCCAACCCAAAAGAGCTGCCCCGTCATCCGCAAATGCACCCCCAACACCCCACCGCCTGAGAGCTGCGCCAGCAAATATTTCCCCCGTCGCTGCCAGTCTTGAAACGTTTGGCCCTGAAGCTGCTCAATAAATTCAGACGCAGAAACAGGGTGGGCAAGCGTTCTTTTGAGTAACACTTTCCCACCCTGGAGGGTTTGGTTCTGGGTAAGTTGGACTAACCCGCGACGAACCGTTTCGACTTCTGGTAATTCTGGCACTGAAGCGTAAGCTGTCGATTAACCGACCACTTCAATTTCGTGCTCACCAAAGTTGTTGGTTGCCACGTTCGAGTAGTTGACTTTGTCAAAGCGCACAATCACGGGATAGATGATACCGCTCTTGTCTACTGATGCAACTGTACCAAAATCTTGATACCAGTAAGATTCTTTTCTTAAAATTTTGACTTTATCGCCACGTTTTGCCATGAAATTAATCTCCGTTTTACGGTCTACAAAAAAGCGTACACGGAAACTCGGGAGTCAAAGCCCCAAGGGATTTAAGTTTTGTTAAGGAGCTATGAGTTCAGGGTTCAGAGTTCAGAGTTCAAGGTTCAGAGTTCAAGGTTCAAAATTTGATTGACTAACAAAACTTATGAAGCCCTTACCGGATAAGCATTCTAGCAATTAAGGAGCGTATGCCTCGAAACCCAGTACTGGCATGCTTCCTACCAGCAAATGACCGACACTTATCAAGCTCATAGATCTCAGCATTCAACACGTTCTAGGATAGAAGCGTCAGAAGCCAGTGCTGGCATGATTTTGAGCCGTGTTCAACTAATCTTTTGTCAGTCAATCAGGTTTAAAGTAGTCAAAACCTTAGCGGATTTAAGTTGTATTAAGGACTGCCTTGTTGAATCAAAACTATCAGCTTGGAATCTGGAACCTTGAACTCTGAACCCTGAACTCTGAACTCTCAAAGCATTGCCACCCGCCGGATCGCAAACAAACTCCCCACCATACCAATGGTGATGCCTAGTGTCACGACAATCACGGGCAGGAGATGCAACTGAATGGGGGTGAGAGTCAGTCCTTCCGTGAGAAACTGCAAAAACCCAGTTTGGGTGGTGAGGATTTGAGCGATCGCCATCCGCAAAGCCCACATTAGTACCAGCGCCAAACCCGCTCCCACTGTGCCAAAAATAATGCCATGCAGCATAAAGGGCAGCACAATCCAGGTCTTGGTTGCGCCCACCAGTTGCATAATCTCCAGTTCATTGCGCCGCGCGATCGCAATCAAATTCAGAGTAGTCGTGATCACTGCAATTGCGGTCAAAGACAACACCACCGTTACCACAATGCTCACCCCATTAAGGCTTTGTTGAATTTGGCCAAAGCGATCGGTGGCTTCATTGAGATGAACGGCGCGATCAATACCCGGTAAGCTTTCGATGCGATTCATCAACCATGAGATCTGCTGTAAATCTGTCGCAACCACTTTCAACTCATCCACAAGCGGATTGCCCTCAAGCTGTTCGGTGGCAGCCGTGACATCGGTAATGCCTAATTCTCGGAGGAGGTTGGGCCAAGCTTCTTCTTTCGGAACCAGTCGCACCGCTTCCACATAGGGCAACTCAGCAACCAAGGGCTGAATTTCGCGCCCTTCGGTTTCGGGTTCGAGGTAAACCGATACCTCTAATTGAGTGCCAAAATGCTCCAGCAAAGCATCAAGCTGCCAGGAGGTTTGGACACAAATCCCAAACAAAAATAGCAGCACCATTACAGTACTGATCGCTGCCCAATTCATCCAACCGCCCCGTCGCAGGCCAGACCAAGTCTCCCGTAAGAGGTATTTGATTTTGTTGATCAATGCCAGCATTGACTGTAGTGAATGGGTGCAACAGCATCATGCCTGAGCGCTTTGCTTTTGGCAATGACAATTGTGCGGTGTTTGTCAAACAGCTCCCGACGTTAGAATCACACGTGCAATATTGAAATAGATCAGCACCCCCAGCACATCCACCGCCGTGGTGATAAACGGCGCAGACATCAGAGCCGGGTCGAGACGCAGGGTGCGGAACAAAAAGGGTAAGGCCGAACCCGAAACAGATGCTAGCAGCGAAATCACCACCAAACTCAAACCGACCGCGATTGCCACGGTTAACTGTTTTTGCATCACATAATGAGCCCAGAAGGTCGCAAGCGTTCCCAAAGAAGTGCCCAAGAGCAGCCCTGCCATCGCTTCTCGGAAAATCACCTGAAACGGCCCCAAGGCCACTAGTTCATCTGTGTTTAAGCCCCGAATCACCACGGTTGAAGACTGGGCCCCAATGTTCCCCCCTGTTCCGGTTAACAACGGAATAAAGGCTGCAATGGCGATCGCTTGCCCACTCGCCTCAAGTAATGTGCCCTGGGTTTGGATAATCG